>CBFDCH010000116.1:0-6861 GCA_965603235.1 uncultured bacterium
ACAAAAGCATTGTTAAAACCCATTAAAATCAAGAAAAATAATATGATCTTTGTTATTGGCAGATTTTTAGCACACAAAATCTTCCACTTTTGTAGATTTAAGTAACACATCTGCATTCCTTTTTACTATGACCTGCTAGCCAACCTTTCCTTAACATTTATACCACTTTACAATTTAGTAGGCAATAAATATGCCATTAAACATCAAAATTGTTGTACCAGATTCAGGACATTTTGGGATTAACATTGCCAGGGAATCCTATTAAAGATTCTGAAAAAGATCTGCGATTGATTGGTGAAAAATAATCATTTGACAGAAGCAGAATTCCATGGTATTTTTTAGCCTTATGATTAAATCACTAAATAGCCTTTCCATCTCTCCCCCCTTAATATATTAGTTAAACCCTACCAAATTTATCAGGCCCCCCAGATTTATTGGGGGGCCCCCGCCTTTTGTTCGCTGGGCAGATATTTTTGATGATCTGATTTTATTTATTTGCTGTATTGATTAAAAACAAGGTTGAGGCCTTCGCGGCATACTGAACAAAACTTCATGCTGCGGGTAAACATAATGCAGTCCAGGGAAGACCTGTACATCCCCTTTGCCAGATATGCGGCTCCTTCAAATGCCCCGATTTGGTTTTTGTATTTCATCTGGGCAAACATTTTTTGTTCTGTTTGTCGTTGATTCTTAAACAGTTTCTCCAGTTCCGCTTCCGGAGCTTTGGCCTTGCGCAAACGCTGCCGTTCCATCCTCACTTTATAGCCAAAGGTTTCAAACTTTTTCTTACCCCAGGGAGTCGGCAAGGGGGTTTTCTTTTTTACCAAATTCTTCCATTTTAGATTTTTCGAATCCAATAAGGCGGTTACATTCATCTCCCAGGGCTCCACCTTTACCTGGTTGTCAACCTCATAAGAAACCGAGGATGTATAATATTCATCCGCCAGGCCGGCCACGTGGTGTCCCATTTCATGAACAACAATATAATCAGAGAATTCGTTGTCAGCTGCAACCGTGGCATACAACCTGTATATTCCACCACCCCCATATGTCTTTTCATTTATCAAAATGATCATAAAGTCGTAAGGGACTGCTGAAGCAGCATTCCGAACGGTCCGGTTGTCATAAGTCAGGGCATAACGTTCCGAATCAAATATACTATATCGCACAGACAGAGGGGTTCGTTTATAGACCCCCGGATGAGGGCGGCACACACCACTCACCTGTGAAGGTGTGACAACTGCCCGGATATTAAAATCTTTTTTACGCGACTTATATGGCTCTGAGTTCATTAATATACCTGTCAGTCGCTTGCTGTCCTTGATAAATTTTCCCTCCTCTGCCAGGGTATACCCGTCACCCAGAACAACAATGTCTACTTTTTTATCTGCCGGGCCATTCTGCAAAAGGGGCACCACTTTGTAGGGATTGACCCGTTTTTTTGGTATTACCTGCCGGTAGGAGGGATCGATCTCATTTTTCCATATCTTCTGGAATCTATTTTGTTTGTCCCGCTTTTTCATGATAATTGTAACCGGTTTTTTCGGCCACGGGAACCGGATCGATTCATGAAATGTCCCCCACCGTTTTTTAGCTTCACCAATGGTTTGCCACTCACCAAAAATGCTGGCAAATCCCCTTGAATAAAGAGATTTTCCAGTGGCTTTATCGAGGACTTCAAATTGATATAATCCCAGATTAAGGCGGTCCAATAAAACGGTTTTACTCCCGCTCCAGATGCCATCACACACCACCTGATCCACGGCAAATTTTTCTTGTTGAAAATTACCGGAATGGAAATAATCCAGGCGCATGGTTTTATTTTTAAAAAAGTTATTAAATGGAACATCTGTTCCATTGCCGAATATGATTACCTGAAGAATTAACAACATTAAAATAACAAGCGTTTTTTTGATCATTTCATATCCTCCATTGACCCATTATCCCATAATCAATTCTCTATATCCATATTCAAGCTCACCCATTTTTCCTATTGTCCAATAAATGTTGCCAGTCCCTTTTTTCTTCCTTCGTGTAATTTATTATAATACAAAAAAGTAAGGCACCTCCCCTGTTTTCTTGTGACACGAAATTGAAAAAATAGTCTTTTTTTTATATCATTAGATTTTAGCGTGAGTAAAATTTTATTGATCTTAATGATAGTTTAGATCAATCATAAAGGGAGAAAGACATGAAACTACCGGAGTATATAACTGCTATTGAAGTAAAAAGAGTCTGCGAAGAAATTAGCTTGCGAGACTGGTCCAAAATAACGGACCCCAATGTCTTGGAGGAAGAAGCGTCCACGATTCTAGATATTGTGAATACCAAAGGAATGAATATACCTCTTGAAGCTTTTCGAAAAGGTTTAGAAGTTGAGCTTGAACATGGAACAAGGTTTGAGGATGCAAACGTAACCAACAACCACCCAATTTTGACAGGTAAAATAGTTATTGCACATCTTAAAGAGACCATGGACTATTATGAGAGAATCGATGTTGCGGAAATGGAAGGCGATTTGTTGAAGGCAATTCTATCTCAAAATGTCGAGAAAATTGAATCCAAGTATAAAAAACTTATTGATGCCCAGAATTTGCTGAATCGATCAATTGCTGACCAACTGAAGAAAGGGTTCTAACACGCTCCTGCCCAGGGACCTTCTAATGGGCGTCCCCGGGTTGGTTCATCGTTAAAAATCTCCACCACAAGACCTTGTATAAAAAGTTAACCAGTTGTTTTTAAAATAAATTACAGGTAATCTAAGAGTCGGGGGATAGAGATCGATACCTTCTTGAATAGAGTCAAGTAGAGACTTGATCCCCATTATTATTGTGTCCCACGGTTATTACTACATTCCCCTTTTTGTGTCCCAGATCCACATACCTATGAGCCTCGACCATCTGCTCCAAAGGATAACATTTGTCAATAACCGCTTTTATCTGTCCTCCTTCAGCCAGCTTCTTGAGCAAAAGCAGGTCTTCAATGTGTGGGTTGGGTGATCCATCATCGACTGATATATATTTTCCCTTTGGGGTGAGTACTTTTTTACACTGTGATTTTATTTCTTTTCTATTTGCCACAACAATTGGCACGGCATCAAGGATAAAATCATAAAGTTCTCCTGATTTTGTGACATCCTCTTTGGTGTAATCAATGACTTTATCGGCTCCCAGAGATTTCACCAATTCTAAATTGGCGGTACTGCATACCCCGGTAACATGTGCCCCAAAGTACCTGGCAAGCTGGACAGCAGTTGTACCGATTGCTCCGGAAGAACCATAGATGAGTACATTTTGTCCTTTTTGGATATTTCCCTTTTTTAGATAATGCAATGCCATCCATCCACCATAAGGAAGTGCAGCGGCTTCTTCATATGTGATGTTGGATGGCTTGAATGCCATCATGCCATTTTCAGACAGGCATATGTATTGGGCATAAGCGCCAAATTTTATCTTTGGGGGATTGAGGGTGGATGCAAATACCTGGTCCCCTTTTTTGAATTGTTTTACGTCTCTGCCTGCAGATTCAACTTCTCCAGCCAGCACCATCCCCAGTATGGCGTTTCTTGGTTTTCCAAAACCCAACACTACTCTCATCATTATTCCCGTCAGGCTCCAACTGGGAAGTTTAAATCCCCGGACAATGGTGTCACTGGATGTAACGGCTGTGGCAAATATTTTTATGCACACCTCATCTTTTCCAGGGGTGGGTTTATCCACCTCTTTGAGCTGTAGAACTTCAGGTGGCCCATATTTTGTACATACAATCGCTTTCATTTAAACTTGCCTTGGAAAGATTGTATACAATTTTAAGAATTTTCTCAACTCATTTTTTGTTTCATCGTCCCTTCTTGAGAAAATATACTAATTGGTAGGCAATTTTATTTCCACTCGTTTTTGATACAAGTGTCATTCCTGTTAGACATTTTAGTTTAAAAAAAAAGGATATAGTACAAAAGGGGTCAAAAAATACAGACTTGATCCCTTTTGTAAAAGTACCGGGTAGTTTACAATTTTACCTTGTACAATTCCCAATTTTCTTCGTCAAGGTTTTCCTTGAGGATATAAAAATGGTTGTTGTAGATATTATAGGGGAAAGTGAAGTCCATGCCGTAGCTCTCTTTCATGGGTAAATAGACCCGTTTCAATTCCTTTCCCTCCAGACTCATGATGATACATTGCCGGTCCCCTTTTTTATCATAGTTGTAGGTCAGGGCATATATCATGTCATTATCCACCAGGATGCCGAATAGGGGGGGGTAATAATCCCTGAAGGTGATCCGTTGTTTAAACGCTTCATAGATGGTTTTCCAATTGGGATCATTTCTAAACCAGTGAATGGTCTTATCCCGGTAACGGGAGGGGATTTTGGTCCGTTTGTACTCTTTGTGAATAGTGTTTATTTTTTTTGAATTTTCATCATAAATGTCAATGTCAAATTTCATGGGATCAGGGGACATATAGAGCTTGTCTTTATAGGGGAAGGGGGCAAAGGAAGTGAAGGGGAAGAGGAACTTAAAATTCTGTCCCACCATGATATCGGAAATCACCAGGGGTGTTTTGCCTTTTTTAAAATCCTTATCTGCCATATAAATGGCCAGGTAGAGCTCCCCCTGTCCCTTGATATAGGTGGACATGCAGACAAATTTATCCTTAAAGGGATAAAAATTATCAAAGGGATTGATCCGGGTCTCCTTTTCAAAGACCCCGTCCTTTGAGAATATGGAGTATTTGCCCAGGCTGCTGATGGCCACCTTACCCTTGAAAGGTGCTATAGTTAAAGGCCCGCCAAACTGGGCTTTTTTAATTTCTCCCGGGCCCTCGCCTTCTGTACCGAATTTACCCTTATACTTGTAGGTTGTTTCATCATAGATATAGACTGTTGTCCCTTCGAGAATATAAATGTTCCCGCTGCCGAACTGGATGGACTCGGGCTTGTTGACCTCTACGAGAACAATTCCTTTTTCTGCTCTCAGGGGGATTAAAAACACCGCCACTAAAAGGATAATCAGGTATTTAAACGATTTTCTCATTTTGCTTCTCCTCAATTTATCTTTTTTTAGCTTTAATACTAACTGTTTTTTAAAAAAAATCAATAAAAATCCAAATCAGGTACTTGCATTTTAAAAATGTTAAATCGGTAACCTCTGTCCCACCTGCTAAAGGGTAACTTCTTTTGATTTTTTTCCGCTGAGGTGCCGGATATCAATCCTACCGATGGTGACATTGCGGATGGCCTCATCGGTCAGCTGTTTCTTTTTTACCGATTCCGGATGGTCCTCCAGTGCTTCTATCATGACTTCAAGGGCAAATTTCTTTTCTTCAAATTCCGTAACAAACCGAACCGTGCCGCCAAAATGGACCGAGGCATACAGATGATCGCACTTACCATGGGCATACCCCCTGTCAGCCAGGGCCTGGCCCCACACCACGGGATTCCGCTTGAGAATATCCAATTTCCTCCCCTCACCGGCACAATGAAAGTAGATACAGTTGTGCGCTTCATCGTACCCGTGACTCAAACTGACCAGGTAGGGCTCATTGTTCTCACACATCGCCACAGTGATGTACCTTGCCCCTGCCAGGATTTCCGCCAATTCCCTTTCGCTGGTAATGGCTTTTTCCTTTCTACGCATATCCTTCATTGCCGACTCCTATTCAACCGATGGTCTTCAAACTTGCGCACCATGCCTTTTATGCAAAATGGCTCAATATTTTGCAGGTGGCACGGTAAATCATTTTACACCATTATGCCCCAGTCTCAAATAGAAATCTCAGATCGTATTTCCCCACCCTTGTCTTTGTGAAATTGGCGCCCCTTTTTACTTTCAATGATCTTGCTTGTTAGCATCATCAATTGTGTTACGGATGAAGTTAGTTAGTTGAACCCTATTCTTTACTCCTGTTTTTTGAAATATTTTATAAAGGTAATCTTTTACCGTTGCCAGAGAGATATATAATTTATTGTCTATCTCTTTATTTGTATAACCGTCACACACAAGCTCTATTATCTCCCACTCCTTTGGTGAAATTTTGAATTCCCCTAAAAATTGATCAAAAGCAGTGGGATTATTAAAGGCCTTTTGTAGTTTTGATTTCTGCTCAACGATTTTTTTATCCGGTGCCTGATTTTCATTTTCCCTGCGTTTTTTATTAAATAGATTGACTATACGGTCAAACCATTTTTCTACCCGTTGCTGATTCTTTTTACTAAGCCAACCCAACATATAAAAAATGAGTATGATAGCTACTAACTTTAATAATCCATCCATATTATTCACCTTTTTTTTACTTTTAACATTTTTAAATTCCTACTACTATATTATACGTCACAAAGACTGATTAACAATATAACCAAAGTCTGTTTTTTTGATTCCCAACTTTAGTTGGTTTCCTAATTTTAAATTTTAACGCCTATCTTCTTTTTTCCTCTTTTTCTTATGGCTTGAGGCTTTAGGCTTACGGCCAAAACCCGCCTGTGCCCTTTAACTTTAGTCGTTTATTGTTGATTTGTAAGCGTCAAATAAACCTTTCAATTACCCACAAATAATAAAATGGAATTAATCCAGAAGGTTCTAAAAAGCAAGTTTTTGAAAAAGCCCAATATCAAACGTTATTAGCTAATAAGAGGTAGAAATTCTTCTTAGAATAAATTTTGGTCATAGCTGAGTTGGGAGGATATATGGAGAGAGTACAAGATTTACCTCCGGGCAACACGGTCCTTTGGAAGGGTATTTCACGACTTTATGATATTATGACCGGCTTTAATTTAAGAAGTTAAAAAGATGTGGGTAATTGAAAGCAAATAAACCGCATCTTCCATTGATTCCGGATTTGTGATATATTCAGATTTTAGTTGAAT
>CBFDCH010000117.1:0-6861 GCA_965603235.1 uncultured bacterium
CGGAACCTTATGCTTCGTGCCCGGCTATAGTGTCTGTCCAGAATGGATAGTATGTTTGTGGAGCTCATTTGGTCAACATTGATATTGATGGTGGTATTGAGGAAATCAAACTTACTGCTGTGTCTGAATCGAAAGTAATATTCGAGTTCATCGATGTTTATCTCCTCGCCTTTCTCCTGGAAAATATTCCCTTCTTTGTATTTTAGAGTATAAAGCTTTAAATTTCCTGTACTATGTTTAAACAAATAGCGGAATTCTTCCCCAAGGCCAACACCCAGATCAAAATATGTATCCTGGTACAATGTCAGATCCAGGTGGGGTTTGATATTCCAGAAAAAGGCGTTGCGGATTGAAGGTCCAAAAAGTTTGTCCACCGGTTTTATTATTGGAAATAAAAATCCAGAAGATTTACCATCCTTATGCAAAGGATACCGTAAAAATGGCAGATAAAAAACGGGGATGTTTTTAATTCTTAACACCACATTCTTCATGTCAATGTATTTTTCCCGTTTAATGGTGCCCTTGGTGCAGGTAATTTTCCAAATCGGATTGCATTGAGGGCAACTGGAAAAATCCATCTTTTTAAAAACCTGTGTGTCATTATCCGTTTGCTGCCATATTTTTGCATAGTAACGGACTGTTGGCTGCATCAATCCTTGAGTGTCACTCATTTCTCCGCTTCGAGTCCCAAAATTGAATCTTAATTTTTCACCACTGACCACGGTATCCTGTGAACAAATGGTGACCCGTCCCTGAGCGTACATCTCTTTTGTTTTAAAGTTATATTCAACATAATCAGCATAAAACTGGTAATCCTGCCAGATAACTTCTACATTTTGCCAGAAGCGTGCTTCTGTTTCCGAGAATTCATTTTTTTTTGCCCGGATAATTGGTAATTGTTGAGCGATAATGATCTGGCTGCTAAAAAAAAGAAGGCAGAAACCAAGCATTATGCGTTTCATTACCGCTTAATTTAACATACATGCGATGGTATTATCAATAGCTGGAATGTCAATAAATCAAGAATTCATTTCCCGCTATGAGCGCCATTTTTGATTTGACAATATATATTTTTTAATCTAAAATGAAAATCATGTTTAAGTTATCATTCTCCGGTTTCCCAGGCAGCGGAAAAACCTCTCTGTTGTGTGAAGTGAAGAAAATTCTACTGCTAAAATATAAAGTTGAATCCCTTGACGAAATTACCCGCAAAAACCCCTTTGATGAAGACCAGAAGTCAGGATTTGACAGCCAATTATTTTATATTACCACCCAGATTAATGAAGAAAATATTAAAAAGAACATGACTCTGGATTATCTCCTATGTGATCGCTCAATTCTTGACCAATGGATTTATTGGAAGTCATATATTGCAGACAAAGAAATGAGCCCCCAGCTGGAGGAACGCCACAATATTTTGAAATGTTTGTACCGTTTCTGGATAAAAACATACGATGTCCTCTTTTTAATCAGAGGCGATCTCAAGGAAATGGAAAAACGGGAATGCAACACTGAGTTCAGGCGAATTGACCCTGAATACACCCAAAAGATGGAAGAGATTTTTCTGAAAACCATCAAAGAAGACGAACTTAAAATGATTGAAATCTGGAATAACAGCACCATTGACGAAGCTGCCCACCAGATACTCAAACACATTTCAGAATACAAACCGCTGCCTGACAGCTGATACTCCCTACTCTCCGTGGTGAAAACAAATTGAAAATAATACTGGCAGGATACAATGTTGAAGCCGAAACTTTAGACAAAATAAGCACCAGCAACGACAAAGAAATATTAACTCCCGAAATTTTCAGCGCTGCCTACGCGCGAATCAGCCGCAGCCCCAAAGATATTGTAGCACTGCGGCAGAATGCCAGGGAAGATGTTGGCAAAGCCCGCCGTTCCAACAAAACAATTATATTCAAGATGGGACACCATTCCGTAGCGGAACATGCTGTATTTAACTTCGATATGATCGGCATTTCGCGCCTGGCAATGGAAGAACTGGAACAATTCAGGCTGGTCTCTTATACTGAAAAATCCCAGCGTTATGTAACTCTAAAAGGTGATTTTGTGCTTCCAACTGAAATATCTAAACCATCTGCCGTTAACCTTTTCAAAAAAACAATTAAACTGCAAAATGATTTTTATCAAAGGATATTCCATGAGTTAAAAGAAAATCAATTCAAAGAAAATCCTGATTTATTGGGCAACCGCAGCCAAAGGCAGGAATTGGAAAACCTGGCCAAGGAAGATGCCAGGTATATTATATCCCTGGCCACCCAGGGTCAAGTCGGCATGACCATCAATGCCCGAAACCTGGAACACCTTTTGAGACGTCTGGCAACCAGCAACCGCAATGAAGTCCGCACCATTCGTTCAAATATATTCAAGCAGGTAAAGTCCATCACGCCCTCAATCATTCTGTTTTCAGAACCCTCTAAGTTTGAGAAAAGAGTGAGCGAGGAGTGGGATGTGGAGGTGGATCATCCAGGTATATCTGCAACAATACCGATCGAACCGGAAATCATTCAGTACACAGAGAATGGCGATGACCTGATACTGGCTGCTTTTATCTGTATAAAGCGCTCAGTTCCGTTCAAACATGCCCTGGCATCTGTTCGCACCATGCCCCCCCAGCAAAAGAAAAATATTTTTTACATGTTATTCCAGAACCTGGAGTTTTTTGATAGTTTGTCCCGGGAGTTTGAATTGCCGGAGATCACTTTTCAGGCTCTGGTTAGCGCTTCGAACTATGCCCAATTGAAACGGCACCGCATGGCGACAATCATGGCTGGCGACTATCAGATCGATTTTGGCAACACCATACCTCCCCGTATCAGCAAGGCCGGCTTGGAAGATGAGTTTTTGAAAATTGTTCAGGAAACCAACCGCACCTTCCAGACCTTAAAGAACGAGTATGGTCCGGCTGCTGATTATATACTTACCAATTCACACCGTCGTCTGGTTCTGGTAAAAATGAACCTGCGGGAATTGCATCATTTCATTCGTTTGCGGGATGATGAGCATGCCCAATGGGATATCAGGAACCTGGCAGCCGCTATATGTCGGAAGACGAAAGAGTTAATGCCATTCTCCACACTGCTTTTAAGTGGTAAGAGTAACTATGTGGATGCTTTTTTTCGCCAATATAACAAAAAACCTGACTTCTGTCTTTAAGTGGTCCGCGTGCTCCTACTGGCCATACATGGCAATGATATCTTCTTTGCTCTTTGTCAAGATTTTATATTTTTCGGCGATTTTGATCATAGCGGCCAGGGCCTTTTCCAGATGCTCCCGGTCATGGGCCGCAGATAATTGTGTACGTATTCGTGCTTGACCCTTGGCAACCACAGGAAAGAAAAAGCCAACCGCATAAATTCCTTCATTGTAAAGATCACGAGCAAAATCCTGGGAAAGTTTGGCGTTAAATAACATAATAGGCACAATCGGTGTCTCTCCCTCTTTTATAATAAAACCAGCATCGGCCAGGGATTTCCTCCAGAAGATCGTATTTTCCTCCAGTTTATCTCTCAGATCGCTATTGCCGCTGATAAGGTCCATCACCTTGTTGGCTGCATACACAATAACAGGAGCAATGGTATTGGAAAACAAATATGGCCTGGCTCTTTGCCGGCACATTTCCACAATTTCTTTGCGACCAGACACACATCCTCCGGACGCTCCGCCCAGGGCTTTACCCAGTGTGGTGGTAATGATATCGATTTTACCAATTACATCATAAAACTCATGCGTTCCCCTGCCTCCCTTGCCAATGAATCCGGTCGCATGGGAATCATCCACAAACACCATGGCGTTGTAGCGTTCTGCCAGATCAACAATTTGATCCAATTTGGCCAAATCGCCGTCCATGGAAAATGCGCCGTCCGTAATGATTAGGCGAAGACGCTTATCCTGATGGAGTTCCAGCTTTTTTTGCAGATGTTCCATATTTGAGTGTTTATAAGTGTCGGTCTGTGCCTTTGCCAGCCTCATACCGTCGATTATGGAGGCATGAACAAGCCGATCAGCAATCATGACGTCATCTTCAGACAATACGGCTTCGAATACACCGGCATTGGCATCCATGCAAGATGGAAAAAGAATGGTATCTTCTGTGCCAAGAAAACGGGTGATTTTATCTTCCAGTAATTTATGGATATCCTGGGTGCCGCAGATAAAGCGCACGGATGACATGCCGTATCCCCTGGCATCCAGCCCCTCATGAGCGGCTGCCACCACTTGCGGGTGTGAGGATAAACCAAGGTAATTGTTGGAACACATGTTAATCACATTTTTCTCATCTGCGCCGGCAGGGTAGACCACATCAATATCAGCGTTCTGTGGAGCTTTAATTATTCTTTCTTCTTTAAAGAGGCCTGCCTGGGTGATTCCGGCCAATTCCTCCTTGAACTGGGATCTCTCCTTATCTGAAAATGCCATATTTCCTCCTCCTATTTACCTTTAAAAATCCTGTAATAGTTTAACAATGTTATTTATTGAGTCAAAAGCCTCGGCTGTTGCCCTGGCATTGGGTATTTCAATGTTGAATTTTTGCTCAAGATACCGTTTTAATGATACCATTGAAAAGGAATCGACAATGCCGCTGGAAATTAAAGGAGAACCATAATTGATTTCCACATCGTCCTCATCTTCAAGATACTCCTCTTTAATGAACTCTAAAATTTCATCCTTCACATCAGCCATTTTTTTTTCTCCTAACATTAGATGCTTTTAATTTTTAAAATTTTAACAGCTTTGATTTTAACAAAAAACTGTTTTTTTTCCAATCACCATCATTATCTTAATGTTATATGTACAATTTCAGAGCGGCTGCCCAGACGCAAGGGCGGCCCCCACAAACTGGTACCGCAACTGGTGTAAATATAAGCGTCATCTTCACGATACAATCCATAGGGATATTTAAAGATCAGACCAACAATAAAATTATAGGGAGGGTATTGGCCATTGTGGGTGTGCCCCGACAATTGCAGGCCCACACCCATACTCCGGGCCTTGGCAAAGCCAGTGGGGCGGTGATAGAGGAGGATTATGGGTAATTCTGGAGAAACTCCGGCCAATGTTGCAGCCAGGTTGGGCCTGCCGTCGCCCATCCGTTTCCCGTCGTCATCAATCAAGCCAGCCACGATAATGGCGTTGGCTATAGTCACCCTGCTGTTGGTTAGTATCGTCATGTTGGTTTCCCTGGCCAAATCGACAAAATGATGCCAACCGGCATAATATTCATGGTTTCCGCCGATGGCAACAATACCGTGTTTGGCTTGCAAGCCTTTTAAAATAGTAACCAACCCGGTTTTGGGCAATATTTTTTCTTCAATCAAATCTCCGGTTATGACAACCAAATCAGGTTTAAGGGCATTGGTTTTGCCAATCACACCGGACAACCACTTTTTGCTGGTATTGTTGTCCAGATGCAGGTCGGACAATTGGACGATTGTGAATCCAGACAAAGAGGGTGGTAACCTCTTCAGAGGAATCTCAAGCCGTTTTATTATCGGTGCCTTTGCTTGATTGATAAATCCTATTGCAGCGCCTCCTAGGGAAATTACAATCACGATAAGGGTAACTATTTTACCTGTGGCAGGGAATATCTTTGAAATGATGGCCGCTAATAGAAAGAATGAAAAAGCAAAGGTTACCAATCCCAACCAGGCGAAGGCATAACCCCTTATAAAAAAAACAGGAATCATCCGGCTTAAAACAAAACCGACAAACACGGAGCCACCTGATATCCAGAAAAACCACTTTAACGCCATTCTCAATTTGGGAGTTAATGAGATATGCCGGGTCAATTGGCTGTAGACAAGCAGATGTATACCAAAGATTACCGCACAAAATAAGGTAAAGAAGATAATAAAACCAAGGATTCGGCTCATTTTTAATTATAACTCATCTTCCAGGCCTGCTGCAACCCCTCCATTACCGTTTGGTGACTTTTTAATGAGCGGGAGCCCCACCTGCTCAGCGGATTTATCAAGGGTGAAGAATTAATCCTCCATTTTAAACCGATATACTACAATTTTCGTAGAATATCATAGGAGGGTTTGATGAAGAGAAGGGATTTTTTGTCAAAAGGTTTGCCTGGTTTTGCAGGGGCTATGGCCCTTTCACAGACAGGATGCAAAGGAGAGGCGGCTAACAAGGCAGAGGGAGAAAAAAAGGATAAAATAGTCTACCGTACCCTGGGTAAAACTGGCATAAAAGTGCCGATTGTAAGCCTGGGTTCAATGGAAGTGACCTCGGAACCTTTGGTTAGAATGGCCCTGGATGCAGGTATATCCCATATTTCCACTGCCAAATACTATAGCCGGGGCCGGGTGGAAAAATTTGTTGGCAAATTGATTAAAAATTACAGGAGAGAGGACATTGTTCTGGCAACAGCGGTCGATCCGCATCCACCTGCCTTTAAAGAGGGTTATTACTCAAAAGACACAGATATTGTCAGATTTGAAAATGATTTTTATGGCAGCCTGAAAAATATGGAAGTAGACTATGTTGATATCCTTTACCTGCCCAATGCGGCAAAAAAAGAATCGGTAATGTTTGAGCCGCTTATGAGAGTAATGGAGAAGATCAAAAAAGCAGGCAAGGCCAGGTTCCTGGGAATTGGTACCCATAGTTATGTTCCGGAGGCGGTTAGAGCTGCTGCTGACAGTAATTTCTGGGATGTTGTTATGCCGGCATATAATTTCCAGAGCAAAGACATTGTAGAGAGGAAAAAAGCGGTTGATTATGCGGCATCAAAGGGATTGGGAATTGTGGCCATGAAAACAATAACCAGCGCATCGTTTATAACTACTGAGAAACAAATTACAGTGGGCAATCCCGGGGCAGCCCTTA
>CBFDCH010000118.1:0-6855 GCA_965603235.1 uncultured bacterium
TTATTCTATTATTATAAAAAAAAAAAATGGATAAATATCAGGGAGGCAGGATGAAATCATTCAAGATTGTTTTTGTTATGGCGGGTCTCTTAATACCCTTTTGGGTGGCCAGTCTTTTACTGCTTCCAATTCTCTGGAAATTACATACAAATATGATCTCAATTCAAGGGACAAGGCTGAGGTGGGTCAATGGGCGCTCAAAGCAAACGGCAGTGTGGCTGCCAACAACTTCTGGACTGTGGGCAAACTCTACCGGGGAACAGAGAAGATAGTTAAGACCAGTCTCACTATAAAGTGCAAGGCTGTAAACCAGGCAGACACTGTGATCAAATATCTGCTGATAAAATTTATTGATCCGGTCAGCAAAAAAGTATTCCTGCAAAAAAAACATCCGGTGAACTACACCTTTAAATGTGAAAAAAAAGCGGTAATCAAGTAGTTCAGGAAAACAAATAGCTGTTTGATGTGCTTAATGATAAAACAGGATTCTAGGTTTTACCGGTTGAAATAACCGCCAGTATCTCAGCTTTTACCTCACCGGGTACCGGTATGATGGAGTGCGGGATGGATGAAGGGAAATAGATGGTATCGCCCTTCTCCAGGATCTCTTCTTTTTTACCTAATACTACCTTTACCGAACCCTTCAGCATCAGGATAAACTCCTCACCCGCATGGCTGGAGAAGGCATTGACCTGTTTTTCAGTACCAAAAGTAACAATAAAGGATTCCATAGTTCTATTTTCTACACCGCTGGCCAGGGATTGATACTCATAGTCGGTTTTTTCACTGGTACCCGAAATGTGGCGGCGGATTTTTTGCCTGTCACTAAACCTTACCAGGGAATAGTGATAGCCGGACTGCTCACCAATTAACATACTGGATGCGGTTTTTAAGGCGCGAGAGAGTTTTATCACTGTGCCCAGGTTGGGCAGCACCTCTCTTTTCTCGATCCTTGACAACAGGTCAATTGGAAGTCCGGAAATGTCGGACAATTTCTGCAAGGAAACCCCCTTGGATTTCCGCAGCTCCTCGATCCTTTCACTGATGGATTTATGTTCATCAGCCTCAGCCTCACTGCCGTAGTACCCTTTAATATCATCCAGAAAACTTTTGTATTGACTACTTTCAGGAAAATCCTCAATATGCATGGTACCATCCTTTTAAAGTGATTTAGATTTTAAAGGGAATGGCAAAATAAGTCAATAGCCGCGAAAAAGCAGTTTGGAGTAGTGTTCTGTCGGACGTTACTATTTTATTGTCAGGATTACATTCTTGGTGTTGGTTGATTTGAAAATAATGTTTTGTTATGAAGATAACTAAAATAACAATTTTTCGTATGAAAAACATTAAGGGATATAGGTTAAATTAAGGGAGAAAAACATGAAATTAAAATGTGTCTTTATAAGTACTCTTTTGGCGCTTTTCACATTTACATCTGCCATATTTCCTTCTAATATTGGTATTAAAGCCGGATTAAGCTATGCAAATTTTAAAACATCAGAACCATTAACAGTTGATCTCGGCAGCATCGGGGAGTATGCGGTGGACCTGGAGAATTTGTCCTCCTGGCAGGCGGGTGCCTTTATAAGTTTGAGAATATTCGGCGGATTTTCACTTCAGCCGGAGGTTTATTATGTGACCAGAGGTATGAAGATAGATCAAACCATATTGGGAAGCTCTTTTACCGGGAAAGTAGAACTCAAGTATGTTGAGGTTCCCCTGTTATTAAAGTACAACCTGGCTCTTGAATCATCTTTAAATCCCGTCCTCTATGCGGGGCCATACATTGCCCTGAATCTTAAAGCGGAAGAGGTATATGAGTTTGTCGGGCAAAAATGGCAGGAGGACATTAAAGATGATATAAAAGATTTTGATTTTGGCCTGGTTTTCGGAGGTGGTATTGAGAATAAGGTTGGATCAATAACAGTCATTCTTGATGTCAGGTTCAGTATTGGATTGACTGACATAAATAACACACCTGGCTCTGATATCAAAGTTAAAAATAAAACAATTGTACTCCTGGCAGGTATCGGTTTTTAGGCAAATCAATAAGAACCAGTGGTGCTTTACCTCAATTTATACCAGCATATGCTGGCTGGCCAGGAGCAGTTGTGGGATGGGGAGGTGGTGTGGGCATACCGGTATGCACTGGTTACACTGATCGCAGGCACTCACATTCTGTTCCGGGGCCAATTGCCGGTATTTAATTTTTGCCAGTGTTTTTTTACCGTGTTCCTGGTAATAGAGGTTGTAGCGTAAGATGTCGGCAATGGCTATCCCTTTTGGACAAGCCGTGCTGCATTGGCCGCACATGCGGCAGTAGCGGCAGGAGTGGCGGGCTACATGCTCAAGCAGAGCATTTTTTTCAGCACCTGCCAGGGCTGTACCACTGGCTCCCAGGTTTTCCTCCAGGATATCAAATGTTACCATTTCAGTAATGGCTGCGGCCACTTGGGCATTTTCCAACACCCACTTGAGTTTGGCCTGAGGCAGACTGATCCCCTTTTTTTTGTAGCTTGACAAATCCTGGCGGTTACCGCCGGCCATGGTTTTCATGGCAACCACGCCCACATCATGTTTTTTGGCCAGATCGATGATTCCCTGGACACCGGATCGCTGCAGGTAATTGGCATAGATGCCATCCTTTTCCACTAAAGAGCCGGAAAAAGCGTTATAGGCAACGGTAATCATATCGAAATGTCCCTCCTGGATGGCCGGAGTGAGTACTTCGACCGGGTTGCTATGACATGAGACACCACTGTATCTGATTTTTCCCTGCTTTTTGAATTTGGCCAGCAGGTTGAGGACAAACTCGTCTTGAACCACCTGGGGGGACCTGGCGCCGTGAATCATGAGTATGTCCACGCAATCCAGGTTCAATCTCTTCAGGCTACCCTCAAATTCTTTCTCCAGCATTTCATTGGCATATCCACGCCGTCCGGCATGAAATTTAGTGGCCACCTGGAGTTGATTGGGAAAATCCTTTTTTATCCTGGCGATGGTCAGCTCGCTGTTGCCGTTCATATAAGAGGATGAGGTGTCAACATAATTGACTCCCATTTCAATGGCCCGGCGGAAAACAGCTTCCGGCGGAATTGGACTGCCTCCCAGGCTGATCTCGGAAATTTTCAGGTTGGTTCGGCCCAGGCGGCGGTATCTCATGGCGCCTGGTTTGTTGGGTTTTCCTGTTAAGTTATTTGTGGCGGCCAGTAAAATGGCCAATGACGAATTTTTTATAAATCTCCGTCTATCCATAGATCCGTTGCCTCCTCCAAAAAGTCAGTAATCACATCAGTGGCGCTCTATCTGCCGAATTAAATTTTGCTATTATTAAACTAGGGCTATTTGTTGTCAGGCTCCGGATTTTCTTTATTTTCGTCAGCCTTTAGCTTCTCTCGCTTTCTGGCCCTTTTTTCTTCTTGCTTTTTTTGACGTTCAATTTCCTTTCTTCTTTTTTCTGCCCCAAACGGGTAATTTTTACGTGGCAATTTTTATACACCTCCTGCTTAAAAATAGTATTATACCTGAGACAACAGAAGAAGGCAAAATTTGAATGACCAGCCGGCAATCCCTTTTTGGGTATTGCTCTCATTTTTGCAATTTTTTAATTCCTGGATATATCCTTTCATATAGAGGATAATAAGAGCTTAGATATATTTAAATCATTGGTGTGTTGACATTCTTTATATTTATTTTTAAAATTAAAGATGATGTGGAGGACAGGTATCTTGAATTCTGATTCTAACAAAAATGGCGAAAATACCAAAGAGATAACCACCCAGGAATTCAACAAAAGAAAGAACAGGTCACGCCTGAACCGGGTGAACATCACTATCACAGTGCTGGAGGGGGAGGAAATTGATTTCGGAAAGGTCTACGTCCTTAAAAAGAAAAAAATCTGTATCGGCCGGGATGAAGACAACGATGTTGTGCTGCACGATCCTAAGGCGAGTGGACGTCATTGTGAAATCGAATTGGTCTCAGGAGATGGATTGGGAGTAGATGAAATATCCCTTACCGACCTCTTCTCAACCAACGGTACCTTCCTGAATGGCAAGGTGGTGGAACGGGCCATCCTGAAATTTGGGGACAAAATTGATGTAGGCTCAACCATTTTACTCTTTAATGCCAGTGATGACATAGAGGATAAATACCAATCCACCCTTTTTGATATTGCCACCATTGATTCCCTCACCGGTTTGTACAACAGGAGATACATTTTAAATGAGCTTGAAAGCCAACTTAAGCTGGCCTGCCGTTATATGAGAATTTTCAGTGTCATTCTGTTTGACATAGATAGTTTTAAAAAGGTCAATGACCGTTTTGGTCATACTGCCGGAGATGAGTACCTGAAGCTTGTGTCCAACCAAATCGTCCAGGCATTGCGATCCCAGGATAAGGCCGGACGGGTAGGTGGCGAAGAATTTTTGGTTATTCTGCCTGAAACTGGTGAGCAGGGAGCGGAAATTTTGGCCAACCGCATTCGCGAAAGTGTTGAGGCAGCGGTGCTAAATTTTAAAGAGCATAAGGTAACGGCCACTATCAGTGCCGGTGTGGCTCAATTTGACGCCAAATCCCTTGATTCTGACAAAATATATGAGACCGTGGATAAGGCCTTATACCGGGCAAAAAAAGGGGGCAAAAACCGGGTGATCATCACTTCTCTGGCCAGCAAAGAGAAGTAACCGGGTTATTGCACGGTTCTTATCAACTTCATTACAAGCAATTATTACACGTTTAAAGCCAGTGAATATTGGCACCAGACAACAAATTGATGGGTGTTAAAACCAGGGATAATTTTTTCTGGGAAAGCAATAATCCCAGGGAATGGCGGCTTCAAGTTTTAGGGTAATTTCAATCGGTGTGTCTTCCGCATTTATATAGGGTTCGACGATTTGAAAATTATACTCACCAGGCGGGAGATTCTCAATTTTATAATCCAGATCATAAAGGCAGAGACAATGGCAACCGCTTTCACTCTCCTTTTCAACTATGGTGATTCGGTTTTCATTAATCTCGATCTCTGCGGTAATCTTACCGGGACAGCAATTAAAGCCGGCATTGATGTGCTTTATCATTAATGTTCCATCACCATCATATGAGAAACTGACGCAATCATCGGCAAGGAAGTTTCCCGCTCTTATGTCATTTAATTGGGACTGTGCCTGCTTACAATCCGTGCTGGCCAGCAATTGTCCAACCGGGTCGGCTTCAATGTCAGTGCAATTTTTACATCCCTTGGTGATAAAACAAACGGCCAATACCAATACCACAAAACTTATTTGGAGTATTTTTCTCAAATTAATCAATTCTCCTCCCTCTTTAAAAACGATATTATCATCAATTTTATACAAGCATATCTAATTCCAAAAAAAAGCGGATTTTTTGTTGCCAAATCAGGACAATTATTTTTTTTTATACAAAAAATTCATGGTTTCTTCATATTTTCTACAAACCGGACCAACATCATATAGGTAGAAGGCCGCCGGGGCTGCGGTCAAATATTAGATAACAGGAGGTATAAGATGAAACAAAAAGCACCATTTAGTGAGTTGATCAATGAAAAACGGTCGTTCCTGGGGTTTAACCTGGTGCGGCTAGCGGTTGTGCTGGTGTCAATCGGCCTGCTTTTTGCCGGAACCCTGGTGATCAAACAAAAAAATCAAGCCAGGTTTTCCAGACAAAAGGAGATGAAGCGGCTGGTGGTAAAGATTAAAAACCTGGAAAAGGAGATCTCTGACCGGCAGGGTGATTTGATGAAGCTCCTGCTCACCTTTAAAGAGAAAAGTGGCAGGGATATTTCGTACCTCCACCTGATGGACCTAACGGACCGGGAAAAAAACCTGCTGAAGCAGCGGGTTAGAACTGAAAAGGGTGTCACTGTTAAATCCTTGCTGCAAACCATTTTAGCCAAAGCCGGTGAGATTAATGAATTGCAAAAAAGGGTGGGTTTAATTGAGGACAAACTGCCCCAGGCGGTGTTGGTACAAAAGGGTCAGAATCACCACGATATTGCCCTCGCTTTTTTACAGGGGAAGTGTGGTCTGACCAATAAGGACGCCATAGCTGTGGTCAATCAGACCTCCTTGTATGAACAAGTGGTTCCCGGTTTTAGAGTATGGAATTTTTACCAGGATGGTATATTCGGCACATTTGTCACCAAAGGGGAGGCATCGGTTTCTCCTGGCTGGCTACAGAAGCGGGCCAGGGAAAAGAGTGTTGCTCTGAGAGAAACATTAACCGCTGAACGTAATAAACTGAGCGGTAATGTAGCAAATCTTCAGGAAAACAATCGTGGCTTAAACTCCAAACTCAGCGAATTAAACAGTCACTTCGATGCGTTGTCCGGACGGTTTTCTCAGTTGAGCAGCCAGTATCAAAGTTTGGACAAACGGTGGAATTCCCTCTTTTTCACCCTTGATTTGCGCAAACACCTGGTGGAAAAAGGGATCATCAAGCGGGGATTTCTCAGGAGTCCAGCCTTGAATGAATTTTCGCCACTCAATTTTCCAAAAGCTATTGATTTACGTAAATCCCAGCAGATTCGCGTGACAGCTGCCGATCTGAAGGCCAAAAAGATTAAACGTGTGGTGGTTTACCCCAAACACTTTAAAAAAGGGGTGGATTACCGGGTAACCATTCCCCCCGGAGGTGACATGGCAGTGGTGACCATCCTCAAAGCGGAAAAATTGAAGAATGAGCATGTGGTCATCTCAGTTGATTGATAGGCAGAGGACCGGACCAGCCCCGCTGCAACGGCGAGGTTGGGGCCGGCCTCTTTTTAATGAATAATCTATTTTTTCTTCACCGGAATCTCAATCCGGGTTAACAACTCTTCAGGTTTTACCTCCATGG
>CBFDCH010000119.1:0-6854 GCA_965603235.1 uncultured bacterium
CCATCATTATTCCAGATACTGCTAAAGAAAAGCCCATGGTAGGTAAAGTGGTGGCAGTTGGAACTGATGAAGAGCTCAAAAAGTTGCTCAAAGTGAACGACCGGGTACTATTTGCCAAGTATGCTGGAGAAGAGGTTAAGATTGAAGGTAAAAAACATCTGATTATCTCCAGAGACAGCATCCTTGCCAAGGTCGTGTAAAGGAATGATGGTTCTGGAGTTCCATTAACTAAGGAGGAAAAATGGCTAAACAGATTATTTTAGGTGAAGAATCAAGACAGAATCTTTTACGGGGCATTGATCAATTGGCTGATACAGTTAAGGCCACTCTGGGTCCCCGTGGACGAAATATTGTATTGGATAAGAAGTTCGGTTCGCCCACCATCACCAAAGACGGTGTTACGGTGGCCAAAGAAATCGAGCTGGCTGATCCCCTGGAAAACATGGGTGCACAGATGGTAAAAGAGGTGGCTTCTAAAACCTCTGATGTGGCCGGCGATGGTACAACCACTGCCACGGTCCTGGCCCAGACCATATTTAAAGAAGGTTTGAAAATGGTGGCTGCCGGTGCCAATCCCACCTTGATTAAAAAGGGGATTGATCAGGCAGTTGAACATGTGGTAAATGACCTGAAAGGTCTTTCTCAGGAAGTGTCCGGCAAGATGATTGCCCAGGTCGGATCAATTTCTGCCAACAACGATATCTCCATTGGTGAAATTATTGCTGAAGCCATGGACAAGGTTGGCAAAGACGGTGTAATCACAGTTGAAGAGGGTAAATCCTTAGACACCAAGCTTGATTTTGTGGAAGGCATGCAGTTTGACCGCGGTTTCCTCTCCCCCTATTTTGTCACCGATTCCGAGCGTATGGTAGCAGAGCTGGAAAATCCCTATATTCTGCTGCACGAGAAAAAAATGTCCAACCTGCGCGAAATGCTGCCCCTGCTGGAGAATGTGGCCAAGTCCGGACGTCCGCTGCTGATTATTGCTGAGGATATTGAAGGCGAAGCACTGGCTACCCTGGTTTTTAACAAAATTCGCGGCATGCTCAATGTGGCTGCTGTTAAAGCCCCCGGTTTTGGCGACAGGCGCAAAGCCATGCTGGAAGATATTGGTATCTTGACCAGCGGACAGGTGGTTGCCGAGGAACTGGGCATGAAGCTTGAAAATGTCACCCTCGATCACCTGGGCGGTGCCAAAAAGATCATCATCGACAAGGACAATACCACCATTATCGAGGGTGAGGCCAAAGATGATGATATCAAGGGCCGGATTGCTCAGCTCAAACGGCAGATTGATGATACCTCATCCGATTATGACAAGGAAAAATTACAGGAACGTCTCGCCAAACTATCCGGCGGCGTGGCTGTGATTAAAGTCGGTGCAGCAACAGAGACAGAGTTAAAAGAGAAAAAAGCCAGAGTTGAAGATGCCATGCATGCCACCAAGGCAGCCGTTGAGGAGGGCATTGTTCCTGGCGGCGGTATTGCCCTGCTGAATGGTATCGCTTCACTGGAAAAGGTAAAAGCGGACGGAGATATGCAGTATGGTGTACAGATTCTCAAAAAAGCCCTGGAAGCTCCCCTGCGCCAGATTGCTGCCAATGCCGGACACGAAGGTGCAATCATCATTGAAAAGATCAAGCAGGAAAAATCAGACGTTTTGGGTTTTGACGCCTTGAATGAAAAGTATGTGGACATGATTGCCAGTGGCATCATTGATCCCACCAAAGTGGTGAGAATTGCCCTGCAGAACGCTGCTTCCGTAGCCGGATTGCTCTTGACCACAGAGGGTCTGGTTGCTGATGTTCCTGAAGAAACATCTGCAGCGCCACCCGCAATGCCTCCCGGTGGAGGAATGTATTAATCAGCAATTGCTGAGGTAAGTATAAATATATCTTAAAAGGTCACAGGTGGCCTGTAAAAGGCTGCCTGTGGCCTTTTTTTTTTATAGATATTCATCCCAGCTTTTGGGTTTCAATCCTGAAAGCGGCGTCCTGTGAATGGCTTCCACAAATCGTTTGGCCAATTGCACATTGGTGATTAAGGGAATATTTAAATCCACTGATTTCCGTCGGATCAAGTAGTCATTATCGAGCTCTTCTTTCTCAAAACTTTTTGGAATATTAATCACCATATCTATTTTCCCGTCAGCAATGTAGGTGAGGGTGTTGGGCTCCTTGTTATCCAGGGGCATGTATAATGGTGTGGCCGGGATGCCATTGGCATGTAGAAATTCGGCTGTACCTGGTGTGGCATAAAATTGAAACTTCATCTCCTTTAACATACTTATGCTCTTTAATAAGTCTGCCTTGCTGTCAATGGGACCGGCAGAGAGCAAAATTGATTTTTTGGGGATTTTGAATCCCACGGAAAAGAGGCTCTTCAGAAAAGCTTCATTAAAATCGTCTCCCAGGCAGGCTACCTCTCCGGTGGAAGTCATTTCCACTCCCTGCACCGGGTCAGATCCCTTTAGGCGGGTGAATGAAAACTGGGGTGCTTTTACTCCGACATAGTCCAGGTCAAAGGCCGAACGATCTATTTTGGAAACAGGCTTGTCCATAATAATTTCCACAGCCATCTGAATAAAGTTGATGTTGAGCACTTTGGATACAAACGGGAAACTTCTTGAGGCCCTGAGATTGCATTCAATAACCTTCACTTCATTGTCCTTGGCAATATACTGTATGTTAAAGGGGCCGGTAATTTTGAGTGAACGGGCAATTTTTTTAGTGATGATTTTTATCCGTCTCATGGTTTCAAGGTAGGTCCGCTGTGGTGGCAATACCAGGGTTGCGTCACCGGAATGGACCCCTGCATTCTCCACGTGTTCTGATATGGCATAACAATAGAGGTCTCCCTCCTTGGCCACTGCATCAATTTCAATTTCTTTGGCCTTGGTGATAAATTTGCTGATTACCACCGGGTGTTCCTGGCTGATATCAGATGCTTTTTGCAGATATGACCGCAGCTCCTCATTGCACAGGGCAATACTCATGGCAGCACCGCTTAGTACATAGCTGGGCCGAATTAATACAGGATAACCCACCCGCCCGGCAAATTTTTCCGCCTCCTCCATATTGGTGAGTTCCTCCCATTCAGGTTGGTCAATTTCAAGATCATCCAATAATTTGGAAAAGGTGTGGCGGTTTTCAGCCCGGTCAATGTTTCTCGGCGACGTACCCAGGATGCGGACGCCCGACCGGTCAAGCGGCATCACCAGGTTGTTTGGGATTTGCCCGCCCATGGCTACGATAATGCCCAGTGGATTCTCTTTTTCATAGATGTCCAGCACTCGCTCCAGGGTGAGTTCCTCAAAGTAAAGCTTATCGCAAATATCATAGTCCGTACTGACTGTTTCCGGATTACAATTGATCATGATGGTGGTATGATTCCAGTTTCTCAAGCTGATTACCGAGTTTACACAACACCAGTCAAACTCGACCGATGAACCGATACGGTAGGCACCGCTGCCCAATACCACGACCTGGTCCTGCTGGTCAAATGGCAGATCATCCTGGCTGGCATTGTAGGTAAGGTAGAGATAGTTGGTTTTGGCGGGATATTCGGCAGCCAGGGTATCAATTTGTTTAACACGGGGGATAATATCCAGTTTTTTGCGTTTCTCCCTGATTTCTGCTTCCGTGCTTTTGGTACTGCCGGCAATTTGTTTGTCTGAAAAGCCCTTTTGCTTGGCCTGCCGCAGTAAATCAGCCGGCAGGTTTTTGATTTGGTATTTTTGCAAACGATCATCTATCTCCACGATGTTTTTTATTTTGTGCAAATACCAGGGGTCCACATGGGACAATTGGTTAATCCTGTCAATCGAATACCCCTGCTTCATGGCTTCCACAATGGCATACATGCGTTTGTCTGTCGGTTCTTTTAGTTCCTTGTCAAGCTGGTCAAAAGTGATGGTATTGCCCACCAGGCCGTTCATGCCGATGTCGAGCATACGGATCGATTTTTGCAATGCCTCCTCAAAGGTTCTGGCAATGGCCATTACTTCACCAACCGATTTCATTTCGGACCCGATATCCTGTCTGACATTTCTGAACTTTTCCAGGTCCCAGCGTGGATATTTCACCACCACATAGTCCAGCGCCGGTTCAAAGCAGGCAGAGGTCTCCTTGGTTATTATATTCTCAACCTCGGTTAAGCTGAAATCGAGTGCCAGTTTGGCAGCAATAAAAGCCAGGGGATAGCCGGTGGCTTTTGAGGCCAGTGCTGAGCTTCTGCTGAGACGGGCATTCACCTCAATAATCCGATAATCATCCGATTTGGGATCAAAGGCATATTGGATGTTACATTCCCCGATAATGCCCAGATGCCGGACTACCTGGATGGCCATGGAGCGCAGCTTAAAATTTTCCGCTGAAGTTAGGGTTTGCACCGGTGCTACTACAATGCTTTCACCGGTATGAATGCCCATGGGGTCAACATTTTCCATTGAGCATACCACAATGCAGTTATCAAAACAGTCCCGTACCACTTCGTATTCCAATTCTTTCCAGCCGCCCAGGTATTCCTCGATTAAAATCTGCCCGGTGAATGAGAAGGCTTTCTGAGTCAGTTCCTTCAGCTCCTGTTCATTCTCCGCCACACCGGAACCCAGCCCTCCTAGAGCATAGGCAATGCGGCACATCACTGGATAACCAATTTCAATAGCCGCAGCTTCTGCCTCTGCAACCGAGTGGACCGCTTTACTGAGGGGTGCTTTCAGATTGATTTCATTCAGTTTGGTGATAAACAGATCCCGGTCTTCTGTGTTCTGGATGGCCTCAACTGAACTGCCCATTACCTGAACATTGTATTTTTTCAGGATTCCCTGCTGAAAGAGGTCCACACCTACATTTAAAGCAGTCTGGCCGCCAAAGGCCAGGATTATACCGTCCGGTTTCTCTTTTTTTATCACCTGCTCAACAAAATTTGTATTTAAGGGGAGGAAATAAATCTTGTCTGCCAGGTGCTCAGATGTTTGAATTGTGGCGATATTGGGATTGATAAGAACGGTTTGCACCCCCTCTTCTTTCAGGGCTTTGATGGCCTGGCTGCCGGAATAATCAAATTCACCGGCCTGACCGATTTGAATGGCACCGGATCCCAGGATCAATACTTTGTTAAAGCGTAATTTTTTTCCTCTCATTTTGCCATTGCCCTCACAAACATATCAAAGATGAACTCCGTGTCTTCCGGGCCTGGCGAGGCCTCGGGATGGAATTGTGTGCCAAAAAAGGGTTTTGAGACATGGATTATCCCCTCATTGGTCTTGTCATTGTCATTGGTGAACCATTCGCGCCAGTCTACTGGCAGGGTATTTGAATCGAGTGCATACCCATGGTTCTGGGAGGTGATATAACACCTGCGAGTACCTGATTCCTGGCAGGGCTGATTTTGCCCTCTGTGACCATACTTTAATTTGTAGGTGTCGGCTCCGGCTGCCAGCCCCAGGATCTGTGATCCCAGGCAGATTCCCAGGATAGGAATATTTTTTGCTAAAGTTTGCTTCACATACTTGATGGTTTCTTGACACAATTTGGGATCTCCCGGGCCATTTGAAATGAGGATGCCGTCCATCTTTTCCCCGGAAAAATCATGGTCCCACGGTACGCGCAAAACCGTGATATCTCTTTTTAGAAATGCTTTAATAATGCTGTTTTTAACGCCGCAATCAACCAGAAGTATCTTTTTTTTACCCCTCTTATAGAGAATAGGCTCAGGGATGCTCACCTCTGCAACCAGGTTGCGGCTGTTGGGATCAGGGAAGCGGGCTGCCGGGTTTGACTTGAAGAAAATACCTCCCAGCATGGTGCCCATTTCCCGTAATTTTTTGGTAAGGGCCCGGGTATCAATGCCGTGGATGGCTGGAATATTCTTTTCTTTGAGCCATTGTGAGAGTGATTTTTTTGCATTCCAGTGCGAGTAATGTTGACTGTAGTCGCAGATGATGATGCCCTGCACATGAATTGTTTCAGATTCAAAAAATTTCAGCAGATCAAATTCCCGTTCATCGCCGGGAACACCGTAATTGCCGATTAACGGGTAGGTGAAGGTGAGTATTTGTCCCCTGTAAGAGGGATCGGTCAGGCTTTCCGGGTATCCCACCATGCCGGTATTAAAAACAATCTCACCGCTGGTTTCCCTTTCGGCGCCAAAGGAATACCCTTTGAAAACAGAACCGTCTTCCAGGTGTAGTTTTGCCCATGCTTGCGTTCCTGTCATGCTGCCTTTCTCATATTATATATCAAATTGTGTTGAATGAAAAAAATCCTCTAGGGATGTGTCCAATCCGCCGCTATAGGCCAGTACAACCTTTTCCTTCTTCATTTTGTTTGAACTCCTTTAATTCAACTCTAGCGGGAATTTTGTCCGGTTAACTTAGCAAAACTTTGAATTTTTTTTCAATTGGGCTTCTGTTTTTTGCCAAATCCACAACGACCAGGATGGTATCGTCTCCGGCCACGGTCCCCAGTATTTCGGGGATTTCAATCTGGTCGATAAAACTGCCGACGCCATTGGCATTGCCAGGGGAGGTTTTGATTAAAATGAGATTGTTGGTTCCCTTGATCTCAACCACAAAGTTATCAAAAAGAACCTGGAGTTTGCTCCACAATATATCCTTGGAGATTTTTTTGCTAATCTCATACCTGTACTCACCCGGGCCCACCCTTACTTTAATGATCCCCATTTCCTGGAAATCCCTGGAGATGGTGGCCTGGGTGCCGTCAATCCCTCGTTTCTTGAGTTCTGACAGCAACCGGCGCTGATCACCAATTCCCTGCCGGTTGATGAGCTTTTTTAAAATTTGCTGTCTCTCTTTTTTTGTATATTCATTCATTTTTCTTGCATAATTATAC
>CBFDCH010000120.1:0-6833 GCA_965603235.1 uncultured bacterium
ACTAACTTTGAGTTAGGTATGACTGGAATAATAAATAATGCAGTCACACCAATTGACCGTTTGGTGCCGGGGAGATTTTCAAATCTCCTGGATTGCCGTTTATATGATTTTCTTACAACAATTTTTCCTTTTCCGGTTAAAAATCTTTTTAGAATATTGCGCCAATTAACCCTTAAACCCTGGTATGCCTGATCAAGAATATTGTCAAGGTCAGACGGCACCTCGCCTTGTGACCAGGCATCTTCAATGGTTTGCATCAGATTGGTTTTTAGGGAGTTGACATCCGTGTGCAAGCCGGGCTCATCCGATAACCGGTTGGCCTCAAGCAATTGATTGCCGGCGGACACCAGGATGGAATCTTTGTCATCTCCGGTTAAATGAATCATATTGTCAGATTTTTTTAAAATATCATAATAAGATTCGGCGCTCTGTTTCCTTAATATATCTCTTTTAATTAACCTGGATACGATATTAACAGTAATTGAAGCTTCCGGTAATTGATTGGCTGGTATATATTCATTGACAGCCATATCACAGGCAACCGACCACCATGCGATTTCTCTATTTTCCCTTCTAAATTGATGCAGCAGGATAACATGAAGCAATTCGTGCTTCAAAACACCAATCTTTTGATTTATATTAAGATTGTCATACCAACCGGGATTATAGAATATCCTTAAGTGTGAAATTGTGGCCATTTTAGTGGTTTCAATTTTATCGGATTCAACCGGTGTGACTGACGCGGCAACATATCCATAAAAAGGCTGTTCTATTAAAAGCCGGGTCATTACATCCTGGATCCTGATGCTGCACCTCTGCTATTATACTTTTAGTCGGTTTTGATCAAATCTGTTATCTTATCGCTTACTTTATCAAAAACAGCAGTTGATTCAATAACAGCTTCCATATCCTCAGGGCGTATTGAAGATAAGTATTTAAAAAATAATATTTGAAATTCCTCCGCCAGATCAATCAGGAATTTATTAATATTATGCAAATGTTTATGGGTTACTTTAAAGTCATTAACCACTTTTTTTAAGACGGAATTTATAATATCAGGTCTATTGCCATTTAGTAATTCAGCAATTGCCGTCTTTACCCGGTCATATTGGTTCAAAATATCTTGAGTTGAGGGTATGGAAATATCCCTGTTTTCTAAAAAACCATAAAACGCTGACGCGGCCTGTGGACCCACAATACCGGAAATTATTTCTCTCATTAACGTTGGGTTAAGGCTGCAATTATTAAGTAATTCCTGGATTTTGGTCCACCCCCTGGGAGTGGGTGATTTGGTCAGAGCGGTTGAGTCAGCAGATTTTTTTACGATCAATAACATGTCCGGAAAGGCTCTTAAAAAGGATAACACATCATCATTGGGATTGTTTTTCAAGGAGTATTGAATATAATCATCCAAATCCGCTTCCACTTCGATGGATATAAATCTGTCCAGCATGGCGTCATCCAGGAAATTCACCAAATAATTCATTGTATCCGGATTCATGGTAACTCCGATACTCCATCCCGGCGCCAGGTCGTGATTGTTGATTTTTTTTTCCAGCAGCAGGGGATATAAAACAGATGTGGTATCACTTGGGATTCTATTAATCTCTTCAATCACCAATATCCCTTTATTGGGATATATAGCTTCATTCACAGCTTGAACCGTTGGTAAAAACTGAGGGGCCAGGTATAAGGTTATGCCCTTTTGCACATCTTTATGTGGAAGCCCCATAAAATCAGGGCCCTCAAGCGCAGCTCCATACAATCCGATATAACCGATTCCCAGCTCATCAGCACATTGTTTATAGGCGGAGGTTTTGCCAATTCCTCTCTCACTGACAAGGGCTGTAACGCTTTGTGAATTTAGATAAAGTTCTTTTATTGATTCCTTGGCTTCACTGATTTTCATCTCGGTTCCTCATAAATAGAAAGCAATGGGCTTTATTCGAATACTATTTTATTTAACTGCCGGAATAATGTCAACAACCGGCTTTGTATCCTGTAAAAGTTAACTTTGGCACCTGTCCCCTTTTTTCTTTGGATTAATATCTTAGTTTCAGTCCCACACCGACATCCGCTATTTTAACTACCCCGGATAAAGTTATCTTTGAATTTAGATCTGTACAATGTGATGCGTGTACCACATTCAGGTTTAGTTTTTTTAAATAATCAAGAGTTCCTTTGAGTTGTCTCTTCGGAGGATTTTGTAAATGAAATCCACCAATAATATCAATAATCCGGTTTTCCTTACAAACCTTTTTTGCATACTCAATGATATTACAGATACCTGCGTGTGAACAACCGGTGATGATCACCAGTCCATCTTTGGATTTGTATGCCAGAGCAGAATCATCCAGCAGGTAATCATCGCTCCATTTTCCATCCTTTTTCAGTTTTCCCCGGGATTTTAGTCCTTCAAAATCATTTGAACGCTCGATCTCCCCCAAAAAAACCAGCCGTTTGCTGATCCACAGCGGAGATTTGCTTAATCTCAAATCCATTCGCATAAAGATTTCCTCTTGATTGAGTAGAGAACCGATTTGCCCCTTCTTATTGACCGTTTTTGGTAAAAACACATCAGGGTGGGCAATAAGTTCCGGGCGCTTAAAGGAAAGCTTCTGCGTGCTCCAGGTGTTATACAATTGTATTAAGGAGACGAGACCCCAGGTGTGATCCAAATGTCCATGTGATAATACGATATGGTCAATATCATGAAGCTTGATACGCATTTTATCTGCATTTTCAATAAATAATCGAGAGTATCCAGTGTCAAATAATATTTTTTTTTGGTCACACTCAATATAAAAGCATAATCCCGGCTCTCCTCTCAAGTCGGCATCAATTTGAGTTAAGGTATTATTGTCGATCAGGACTGCTAATTTCAGAACAGGAGGGTTTACCTCTCGAGCATTAATTGTATCTTTCATTGTTGTGGCTACTAAAATTATAACGAATAACAATGTTAATGTTAATTTTAATAAAAAGAAAGATCAAACCAATCAATTTCAACTTATTCTGTCGTCCGTCCCCTTTTTTACATTATAACGGAGACCATCTGTTTTTCGTATCAATGAGAGGTGTATTTATTAGACTTTATTGAAATCCCCCCGAGATTTTGGCAATGGATAAATCTGCCGGGAATTTTATGGGATTACTGGAATTGGCAAGGAGGATGAAATAATGAGAAAAAAATTAATTATCCTGTGCGTCTTACTGACAATATTCAACTATTCTTTTGCACAAAAACAGGTACAAAACATAAGCTTTAAACCGATAAACACAGCAGAAGCGGATTGGATTCGTACATTAAAAAGTTTACAGAAAATAGGTGACCTGTATGTGATGACCTATTATGACAATTATAATCATCGATTAAATCAAGTGAACCAAAAAATCATAAAGCAAGGGTTTGATTCTGTCAGAAAATTGAAAGGGAGTAACATTAAGTGCAGTATGTTTGCCGCCTTTGCAGGGTCACCTTTTTATGGCAGGAATTTTGACAATCCGCCATGTGGTGTGCTTGTGGCCATCTATCGCCCGGCTGACGGATATGCCTCGCTTGGATTTTCCAGATTAAATGATTTTGGCTTTGCCAAAGGGGATGATCCAACAAAATTAGCGGTTGAAAAACGACGATTATTATTAAACGCCCCTTTCTTCACCCCGGATGGAATGAATGAATGCGGCCTGACAGTGGCCCTGGCAGCAGTGAAGACAGCGAATATCCATGTTGATAAAGATAAAAAATCTATCTTTATCACCCAATTGGTAAGAGAAATCCTGGATCATGCCAAAAATATCAAAGAAGCAGTAGCCATTATAAACAAATTTAATGTGTATGATAGTGGCGTGAACAGGGTATCCCACCACCTGCTTATATCTGATCCTGCCAATGGTTCGGTCATTGTTGAATATGCCAATGATGGCTGGCAGGCCATGCCAAACAGGAATAAATGGCAGGTAATTGCGAATTCGCCTCTATACCATATTCCGGAAGATGCCAGACGGCAAACCTGCTGGAGGTATAAAATCCTCAGTGAAACACTGGAAAAGAGTAAAGGGATAATTAACTGGCAGCAGGGGATGGACATGTTAAAAAGTGTCTCGTTAAAAGGAACCCAGTGGTCGACAATCTGCGACTTAAAGTCAAAACAAATCTATATATCCACTTATCGCGACTATAATCACATTCAAAAGATCGGATTTGAATAAAGAGAAAAAAGGTCCAGTCTACTTTTGACCTTTGCTTACCAACTTTTGCTACTTGCTATCAATGTATGGGGGCACTGCCCCTACTTTTCCCACAAGTAAGGCCACGCAGACGGAATTCTGTCCGTTTCTCTGGTTAAATCTTTACGATGAAGGTTATTGTTTAGGCAGAATCTTGTACATGCCGGTCCCGCACTTGGTGCAGGTACCCTTCATTGCCGGTCTGCCGTTCTTCATTGTTACCTTCTGAGCATTCTTCATCTCGGATTTTGCTTTACATTTCACACAATATGCTATTTCAGCCATAATTTCTCTCCTTATATACAGAATATACCAAATTTCACTCTTTTTAGCAAGGTTTAGGGAGGGACAAGGTTTTTTTTGACGCTGCTATTGGAAATAAAAACGGTGCTGATGTGTTACAGTAAGAGGGGGATAAAATAAATAACTGGAGATTCGGGCTTGCGAGGAGTTGAGGAATGAAAAAATTTATTTTCATATGTATTATTCTTTTACTGTTTTTTGCCTGCAAAAAAACCGCTGATCCCACGGAGGAGTTTGAATACTCCGTTCCCAACAATCTCAACGATGGTCTGAATACCGGCCATCTGGCGGATGTGGGCATCAAGGTAAGTCAGATCATGGATTTGGGAAATGCCATATTAACGGGTCCTTATTCGGGTGTGGACAGCGTTTTGATTATCAAAGGAGGCCGGCTGGTTCTGGAGAGCTATTTTAATCATTGGAACATGGATATAAGGCATGACATCATGTCCTGTACCAAGAGTATCGTTTCCGCAGCCTTTGGTATCGCCAAAGATAAGGGTTTCATAAACAGTGTGGAAGATAAACTCTTCGATTTTATACCTGAATACAGCCATTTAAAGAATCAGTCAAATCAGAACATCCGCCTGTCCCATCTACTGACCATGTCAGCGGGATTTGAATGGAACCAATCTCCCCCCTTTGACAGCAACAATAACTTAGTCCAGATGATCAACTCCAGCGATGCCATCGAATATATCCTGGAACGGCCCATAATAAACACTCCCGGCCAGGAATGGAATTATAATGGCGGCTGTACCCAGTTGTTGGCGGAGATTATCCTGAACACCACGGGGATTGAAGCCAATACCTATGCCGACACCCATCTTTTTAAACCTTTGGGCATCACCGATTACCAATGGAACCGGCTGGACGATGACCGGCCCAACGCTGATTACGGACTGCTCATGCGCCCCCGTGACATGGCAAAAATCGGCTTATTATTCCTGAATAAGGGTCTGTGGCAGGGTACCCGCATCATATCAGAAAAATGGATCATCGCATCCACCCGGGGCTACCAGAATCCCTACGAGAGTTCCAGGAATATCAGTTACGGCTACCAATGGTGGGTAAATCCTTTTTACTATCCGCAGTATCATCAAATTGAACACTATTCCGCCCTGGGCAATGGCGGCCAGTGTATCATTGTCTTCCCCTCATTGGATATGGTCGTGGTTTTCACTCAAAACTATTACAACAGGAGTGATAATGCCAGCGGAATGGTGAACGGTTATATTTTACCGGCAGTGTTATAGAAGCGGGACGAGGATTGACCTTTTAATTTCTTTTTATGCTAAAAATTCTGGTGGGAAATCTCTCAAGCGGATGATATCCATAACCCTTTCTTTGATATTAAATCCACTGGTGCATTTTACCTTACAGGAGGAACAATCAACACAAGCAATGGCCTTATCCTTAATGGATTCTAGGTTTCTTACTGCAGCGGCTAGATTTCGATAGCCGTATGCATACATGAAGCCGCGCATCAGTGTGGGAATATCCGGCGCGGATTTACACTGTTTCAGGCAATCACCGCATCCCTGGCAGAACAGGCTCTCCTTAAAATTCAATCGGGCTATTTCCAGGTATTTCTTTTCTTCCTCTGTGAGGGTGAGGTCTGCCATAACAGAGAGGTCTGTTTCCAGCTGGTCAAAGTTACTGATGCCCGGAACAGCGGTATGGATGTTGGGATTTTGCAGAACCCATTTGAGTGCTGCCTTGGGATTGCTCACCGGTAATGGCTTCATGGTTTTTATCCATGACTCTCCGACGATGGTCTTCATGGCAACGATGCCCATCCCCTTGCCGGCTGCATAGTCAACCGCTGCTTTTCGTTCTTCAATGTCTTTGATCTGGAAGTTGTAGGCCAGCATGATCACATCATAAAAATCGCTGTCAGCGGCGGCTCTGACAGCCTCAGGAACAAAACTATGAGAAGCAACACCCAGGAACCTGGCTTTTCCCGCTTTCTTAATCTTTTCCATGGCCTTCATCAGGGGTTCAAACATCACCGATTCTTTTTTGGCAGCAAAGGGAGACGGGCAGGACTTTAGATGATTAATAATGAAAACTGTTTTGTATAATACTGGTTTATTACCGTCTCTGTATGAAAAAGGGGATGGTGCGAAAAAAAGGGACAGGATTTTTTCTCCTGTCAGATTTTAAGATTTTCCCTATAGAGATGCCATTCTTCATCATCCTCGTCCTCTAATAAATAGAATAAATGATTGCCATGGATAAGGTCGAGTTTTGTACCCAGAATGGATCCTACCAGGCTGACGTTTCTAAATTTCGGCAGG
>CBFDCH010000121.1:0-6823 GCA_965603235.1 uncultured bacterium
TCTTTTGAGGAATATAAGATTCCAATATGATTACCAGGACTGAGTATCCCAAAGTCAAAAAAATAAGGAAAAAAGAAAAAATGGGGGTGGGTCTTATCATGGCAATCTCATCGTGTAAAATAAAACTCAGAAATCACATTGCCACAAATCTAGAATCAATGGAGAGTGCGGTTTATTAGCGGTTACAATTATTTAAAGGATAGCTTAAGCCTGTAAAAGGCGGATTATTTTTTACATCGGAGTTGTTCCGGGTAGCGGGCCATCTGTTGTATTTGCTGGTCCGGCCGCTTGGCCAGGAAAGGGGTTCCCCGAGAGGAATTCTTTATCAACTGGTAGTTGGCTTGATAGGAATAATCCTTGAATTTTTTGGTCACATCGCCGCTTGAGGCTGGCAGGATATCAAATATTTTGACCGGGGTTTTACAGGAGAAGTTGAAGGCTTTGAAATTAATGGAGCGGATATTGGCATTTGATTTGTTGCGGAAGTATATCTTTTTGTTTTTCACATCATATACCACGCGGAACATGGTCATGTCCACAGCGGCTTTTGCCAGAACTTTAAAAGCATAGTCTACAGGCTTGTCACCAGCTTTAGCGGTCCAGTTTTTAACTGCCCGGGCAGCCCAGATAAACCGCTTCACTGAATAATTGGCATCTTGAAAAGATTGACCGGTTTCATCGCCCCTGTACTTTTTAAACAGATGCGCGCAATAGCCATAAGTATTATTGGTCAGGGCAGGGAAGGGTAAATTTTTGCCTGTATGAACCACCATCTTCCCGGATAGAAACTCAATGGTAGCTGCCTGGCCCTGGCGGTCGCAGACCAGGAAGTGCAGGGGATAGGATTGTTTGACATCGATACGGATTTTTTTATCGCTTTGAATCACCTGGGCTACGGTGGAATGCACATCCAGATGATATTGGATCCACTGCAATTCCGACAGTGCCGGTCTGGAATCCACGTGGGGATATTCGCCCTGCTGCAGCCACATACACTCAATGACCAGCCCGGCCTCGTTCATACCTCCCAGGGGGAATTCCCGGCCATATTGATTAAAGGTGATACTGCCGAATTCGGACTGCCAGGTCAGGGGATTGACTGGGAGGGCAGCACGCTTCATAACTCCCCGCTGGTTGACCATGATCAGGCAATTTTCTACATGCCAGTCATAATTTCTGCCAAACACCCACTCGCCCTGGTGTTTAAAACAAAAGGTAGTACAGGGGTAGAGCAGTGACGACCATATAAAGATTAGGATTATTGCGATTGATAATTTAGATAACCGTTTCATCATATTCAACCTCCCATATATATAAAATTATAAAAAATCCAACAAAAACAAACAACCTCTTCATCTCCCTCCCACCGCCCGCCCTTCATCTTGAGATCTATCTTTTGATGATATTGTTGTATCTGGGCATCTCCTTCCCTAATTTTTCCATTGGCTGCGCTTGGAAAAATTCCTGTCCTCTTTTTTATTTGCAATCCTTCTAGATCCCCCCGGCTGCGTCACCCCCCTTAGTAAGGGGGGAATTTCGCCAAGCGAAGCCATGGGCGAAATTACGGAAGACGCACTGCGTCACTCCTCATTGGGGGATCTGAGGGCACATTTTTTTTGCTTCTACCCCCCAACATTCATAGAAACAATCCATAATAGACAGGACCATACTTGGGAGATTTGTCCTCTGTCCTCTTTTGATTTCATTTTATTAAATATATAATAATAGTCGGAGGAAAAATGAAGAGATTGGGATTGATTATTTGTATGGTATTGCTGGTAACTCTATTTGCTTATGCTGAAAAGGTGGCCACTCTCACTGAGATTGTTAATCCTTATAGCTTTGTGATTGATTCCGATTACATCTACATCAGCCAGGGGGTTACGGTTTTTTTATATTCCGTCAAGGATTATAGATTTATTAAAAAGTTCGGCAAGGAGGGGGAGGGGCCGGGTGAAATTTTATTGCGCCGGGGCGGCGGTAATACTGAAATTACCCTATTTATAACTGACAAATACCTGGTTATCTCTTCGGTGGGCAAGTTACTCTATTTTTCCAAGGCAGGAGAATTTGTCAAGGAGATCCGGACTGAAAAGGCGGGCCGCTGGCTAAATCCTTTTGGTGATCTTTTTGTGGGTAAAACCTATGTCCGGGGAAAAGAGGGGGATAACAAGCTGTATCATGGTATTGTGATTTATAATAATAAGCTGGAAAAGACAAAAGAGATCTACCGCCACCTTCACGGCTGGCAGGGGGTGCGGAATCCATTTAATCCCATGACTGTGGAACAGGCGCATTTTGAAGTGGCGGATAACAAAGTTTTTGTAATCGATGGGGCTGCAACCAAGGTTATGGTGTTTACCTCTCAGGGTAAGCAATTGTTCACCATCACCAATCCGGACAAACCGTTGAAATTCACTGAAAAAGATAAGCAGGAAAAAATTGCAGCTTATCAACATGATACCTTCTGGAAGAGGTATTATCAGAACCGCAGACATATGTTTAAATTCCCCAAATATTTTCCACCCATCCTCTGGTTTGATTTAGACACGGCTGACAAAAAACTCTTCCTGGGCACACAGGAGAAAAGGGGAAAAAACCGCAAATACTTTATCTTTGATTTTAATGGAAAACTGTTAAAAGAGTTATATATTCCCTTTGGTGGGAACATCCGCTTTCACAATGGCAAAATTTACCACCTGCGGGAAAACGACAATGAGGAGTGGGATTTACATATCACCCTCATAAAATGATTTGATTTACATTTTTTTGTAAAAGTCATATTATTGATGAAGACTCGGGAAGAGGAGGGATTTTTAATGGCCAAGATAAAAAGAAGGGAGTTTTTAAAGGTGGGTGGTGCCATGCCCATGGCTTTATTTTTTAACGATATGATCAATAATGACAAGACCTCTGGTTTAAAAGCAAAGGATTTAATCGATCCCTGGATTGAGATCGATAGCCAGCGGGTTGTACATAATATCCGCCAAATTCGCAAGCGCATAGGCAAGCGTCCGATTATGGGTGTGATCAAAGCCAATGCTTATGGCCATGGCCTGATAGAATTCGCCAGACTTATTAAGGCTCAACAAGTTAAATGCCTGGCCGTGGGTAAAGTTGAAGAGGCTGTTTCCCTCAGGGAGAATGGCCTTAAAGGAATTATCCTCAACCTGGGTCCCTTTTCAAAATATGGTGCGGATCAGATAGTCAGGCATGGGCTGTCTCAATCGGCTTATTCGCCAGCGGTTGACATACTGAACCGCACGGCCCTGAAAATGAAACAAAAGGTCGCTGTTCATATTAAAATCGATACTGGCCTGGGCCGGGTGGGTGTTCCTTATCATCGGGCCTTGCCATTCCTGAAAAAGGTGGCAGCCATGACAAATATTGAGATCGAAGGCATATTTACCACCCTGACAGAGGACAAGGAATTTGATGCTCTGCAGCTTAAACGCTTCCTCAATATCTGTAAACAGGCAGAACGTGCCGGTATTTCAGTGGGTATCAGGCATGCTGCCGCCAGTGCTGCGGTGGCAAACTTTCCCCCCTCCTTCCTGGATATGGTCAGGCCGGGAAACTGCATGTATGGCATTGAACCCCTGGCCAATCTTGATCTCAAACCGGTGATGAGCCTTAAAACCAGGGTTATATATGTAAAGAAATTGCGGGCCGGGGATGCGGTCTCTTACCACAGAAAATTTGTTGCCAAAAAGGAAACACTTTTGGCCTCATTGCCCATCGGTTACTCGGACGGCTACCCGCACAATGTCATAAAAAAGGCCCATGTTCTCATTAAAGGAGAGGTATGTCCCCTTGTTGCTGCTGTGACCTCAAACCATGTCACGGTTGATGTCACCGGATTAAAAGGGGTAAAAACGGGTGATGAAGTTGTGTTGATCGGCAACCAGGGACGAGGGGAAATCACCTATAATGATGTGGCCAAATGGGCAAACAGCTCGGTTTACAAAGTGGCCATTGCCATGAACACCGACCTCCCCCGGTTATACTCTTAAAATCCCGTGTCCATTATTGATTCTGTTGAATCAGGGCAATCGCAAGGGATTGCCCCTACAGATTCATAGAAACTTTATCTGTAGGGGTAAGGCTTGCCCTTACCCAATTTTGCTATTCAGAAATAATCAGCAGCACGCCTTTGCCCGGTGGTACGGGAATGGGGGAGGAGGGAGTAAAAGATCCTTTTTTCTGAAAATCTTTGATTTCAGGAGCTCGGAGGATGGTTTTGCTTGGGTCGAGCCCCAGTTTTTCCCAGTTGATGAACAGGCGGCAATTAACGGTCTGCCCGGCCCAGCTGGCCAGGGCGATCAAACTTTTTCCCTCTTTTTGGTATACGGTGGCCAGTATATGTTTGTGATTGGTCTTTACCGGATTATTTTCCACCCAATAGCCGACCATCTTTGAATCAACAATACCGAAGTCGTCCCACACCTGCCATACGGGGCGGGGGTCGCCAGCCCAGGGCAGCCGGGAGGTCATGCCAAATACCATCCCGCGCCAGGGATTGCCGCCATCCTGCAGCATCTCGCCCATCAGGCCGAAGGGGATACCCGACACCTCAACCAGCCAGAAATCCGGGGCACGGGAATAATCGAAATATTCACCGAACCACAGCCGGTTGATATAGGGGAAGTGTTCCAGGTAGAGGTTGGCGCTGTTGGCAAAGCCGTCGCGTACATTAAACTGGTTGGCTGAATGGAGATCAATCAACGCTCCGGTGCGGTTGCGGTCCAGGATCTTACGCACCCGTTTCATCACGGTTCGGTCAAAGGCCACATCATCGATATATAAACCATCAATACCAATGTTCCGGGTCAACCAGTTGAGTCCCTCAAGGTAATAGTTGTGCCAGCGGGAGACACCGCTGTTAATAATGGCTGCGTCCTTGATCTTCGCCACCAGCCAGCCCTTGATATAGTTGCTGCCGATATGCTCCTGCAACCAGGAAAAACCACCGCCCTGGCCGTCTGAGAAAATTTCCGTGCCCAGGCTCCTTAGAGCGAATAATTCGTAGGCCTTGTTGGTCAGCTCGCGCACCGTATAATAAATTTTAACCTTCATGTTTGTCTGATGTGCTGCATCCACATACCGCTTCATCTTGTCCGGGGTTAAAAAGGGATAATTGATAAAGGGATTGATATCTGTGGCATGGTGCACATTCACAGTGTTGGCCCCCTGGTTTTTAATTTCTGCCAGCGGTTTAAAAGCGTGGAAAAAACGGGTGCTGAATTGAGCCCTGGTGTCCAGGGGTTTAAAGGGGGTGATGAGCAGGGAGAAGTAGAAATGGAGCTTATCTCCGGCTTTGATCTTTCTGGCGCCGCTAAAGGATTCGAGCAGCAGGGTGTGACCGGCGATCTTTTTAAAACGGCATCCCCCTTTGCCGTTATTGTACCAGGAAATGGGCATATTCAATGGTTTTTTAAGGTAAAAGTTGGTGTTCAACGGCCGGGCATAATTGGCGCCGCGAAAGCTGCATTGCAGGCCGGCGTTGATATCACCCAGCCATAGAGAATCCTGGTTGTGTTTGGCGTTCCATTTCCAACTGAATTTATCCGGCCGTATTCCGCCAATTCGACCCATGCCCATCATGTAGCGGGCAGCCTGCTGTACTATGGGAAGCTGCAGGCGAATATCTTTCACCTCTGTATCCTCTTTGGCAGTTATTACCACTTTAAAATCGGCAAATCCGTCAAATTCCATCTGCCCCTGGCAGGAAAAAGCCAATTTAGCGGAATCAGCCTTTGACTGCCATTGAATGAGGCCCTTCCTGTTTTCACCCACTTTAATTGAAGGATTTTGCCACTTCAGCGGCTGGTCGTTTGTTTGGATCACCTGCAGGGCGATTGGTTTCTGTAAAATTGGGCGGCCCTGGCCCTGGTTGTTGATACCAGTCATTTCCCTGGTGAAATAACTGCGAATATCCTGGGGCAGGCCCAGGGGATCCAGGGTGAGGGTGCGGCCCAGGCAACCGATGGTGTTGTCTGTGACTTTTAGCGGAGTAAAGGGGGGCACGATATCCTCATCCAGGGCAATGGTTGAATTGAGCCAGCGCAGCCGGGAGTGTCGCCAGGGCATGTTGTCGCCGCGGTCGGTAATAACTTTGTCAGATACCTTGATTTCCAGATTTATGGTCTGCTTTTTAAGGTTGCCGGCTAAAACGGCGACGGTTCCGCCATAGGTTCCAGGCTTAAGGTCTGCCGGAATATCCAGGCCAAACCATAGGGCCTGGACCTGGTTCTTTGCCACTGAGACCGTTTTTTTAAAGGCCTGGCCGGTCCAGTCAACACCTTCCAGATTAAAACAGGTGAAACTGGAAGCAGGCAATCCACGTTTGTCATTGCCCGTTAAACCGCTGTACTCAATCTGAATGTTGGCGATATCTTTTTCAAAGGGAAACACACCGATCTGAAAGGTGTAGTACTCCCCCCTGGCTGCCTCTCCCTCAAAGGACTTTGTTTTGCCCCGTTTGATCCAGTCAAGGGGTAAATGGTTGCGCATGCGGATGGGGCGCATCCGGTCCTCGGCAAAGAGGAGGTAGTGCGCATCCGGGTTTTGCTTCACCAGCTCTTCAACTTCACTGGCTGTTGCCACAATCTCCATGGGGCAAAAACTGTTAAATTCATCAATGGACTGAAACTCAACCAGGGCGGCACTTGTGGGTTCAGCCTGGCGCGATTTTTCCAGCCACTGCGGGTCAGCCGTGTTCTTAAAGGGCAGATAGGTAACCGTGGGGTAGCTTTTTCTGCCAGTGGTAGAGTAGGGCATGTAGTAAATATAATAGGTGCCTGGTACGGTTTTGGCCTGAAAG
>CBFDCH010000122.1:0-6817 GCA_965603235.1 uncultured bacterium
TACTATTGAACAGGGTTAAATATTTTGATTCTCTGTTCTCGTGTTCCCGATCCGCCGGCTGATTCAGATCAGAGGCAGCGTTTTCACCATCGATGTTCTTGCGCAGATTCTTTGTTTCCTTTAATAAGGTTTCCAGCTCTTTAACTTGATCACCCAGTTGTTTTACCTGGTTTTTTAATGATTCTATCTGTTTACACTGATTGATGTCTGTCCCACTCATGGTAAATTTTACTTTATCAAATAAAAATGGACAAATCAAGCAAATATGATGCAATAAACCTTCTTGATGGGATTCTTCAACATCGAGTTCGCGGGGTGATCGCTATCCTATTGAAGGGATCCATGGGTTCTGCTACAATTGATTAAATGTATAAATAAGGAGGGTTTCTCTATGACAAGATCAACATTAAAATTTCAGACCTATTTAATCCTGATGCTACTCTCTTTTGGGATTTGCTATGGGTACGCTATGTCATCCGCGGATATTGACAAAAAACTCATCAACAGCCAGCATGCCCCAAAAGCTATCGGACCCTACTCTCAGGCTATTGTGGCCAATGGTTTTATTTTTGTTTCAGGTCAGGTACCCATAAATCCGGCAACCGGAGAAGTGGTTTCAGGACCGATTGAGAATCAGGTTGAACAATCGCTCAAAAATATCAAAGCCATACTAAAAACAGCTGGAACTTCCATGAAGCAGGTGGTCAAGGCAACCGTATTCCTTGCCGATTTAAATCATTACAAGAGGGTGAACAAAGTTTATAGTAAGTATTTTTCTCCCCCGTACCCGGCCCGAGCTGCGGTTCAGGTGGCTCGCTTACCCCTGGATGTTTTAGTTGAAATAGAAGTTATTGCCCTGATACCAAAAAAAAAGTAAAGCACTTCATCGAAAGAATGGCGCCGATTTATGACGATTCCCTGATCCGTTTCACCATTTCCATACCATCTGCCGCATAATGGACATTGGCTTCAGCCGCAATTCTTTTATTTACCACAGCTCCACCAATAAATATTTTAACCTGCTGAAGCGCACTTTCCTGTTGAATCCGTTGGATAGTCTCCATCATGGCCGGCAGGGTGGTGGTCATCAGGGTTGAGAGACCGATAATTTTCACCTTATGCTCCAATGCCTTTTCTACAACCGTTTGTGCAGGTATATCCTTTCCCAGATCAATAACAGAAAAGTTGAAGCTCTCCAAGATACTGCGGACAACATTTTTGCCGATATCATGAATGTCGCCCTCAACCGTTGCGATCAAAATGGTTAATTTATTCTCAAGATCCTGTGTGGGCATTTTATCTCTAATATCAGGCAGTATTGATTTCACCACCTCAGCCGAAGCGATAAGCTGGGGCAGATAAAACTCCCTGGCTTCATACCGGCGTCCCACTTCCTGCATGGCGGGCATAATATGACGTTGTATAATTTGAATGGGTTCTTCCTCTTCAAGGATTCTGGTAATGTTCTCTTTTGCACTGTCCACGTCCCCTGCAAGTATGTTCTCGGAGATATGCTCACTGCCCTTTTTTATGGCATCTTTGTTTGTGGTTTTAAAATCTGAAAAATATTTTGTGTAAAAGGTCAAGTGTTCTGTACTGCCGTTTCTCAGAAAATTTAACGCCATTAGGCTGAAGTGAATAGATTCATGCATGGGATTGGCAATAACCATATCAAGACCTCTGGCAACTGCCATGGCTAAAAATGATCCGTTTACCAATTCCCGATGGGGTAAACCGAACGAAATATTTGATAATCCGATAATGGTTTTGTTGTTCGGAAATTCTCTCTTCAATGCCGCCAATGTCCCCAGGGTTACTCCAACCTTCTCAACCTCATATTACAGGCAATAGACAGCCGCCCCTCAACTGAGCCGGGAATGCCCCGGTCATCAAGTAAGGTTGAAATAAAAGCCATGTTATAGGTTTTGGCCAGCGGCAGCAAGGTCTCATAACTTTTCTTTTCACCTGAGATTGAATTGATAATTCCCTTGCCAGCATACAATTGACAAAAATCTTCAATGATATCACTGTCAGTACTATCAATGACCAGTGGACTTGAAGCAATATTCTGAACACTTAAAATAATCTTTTTGGCGGTTTCCCGATTCAATTTATGGAGATTAATATTGATGTCCAGCGCATCGCTGCCCCTGGCCTCCTGCTCACGGGCGTCCAGGCGTACTGTGGTTAATTTACCCTTCTCCAGCTCTTTTCTAAGCTTTTTCCTGCCTGTTGGATTGATACGTTCTCCAACCAGGAATATTTTTTTATCAGTCACTCTCCGGGTCAATGTTCGTGAAGACAATTGCAGGTCATCGATTAGCTGTCGCCCGACCACTTTTTTGCCCTTGAACCTTTGTGCCAGTTTTGCCGTGAATTCAGGAGTTGAACCGCAACAGGATCCGATAATAGCAGTTCCCAACTGATGAATCTCCTCCATAAAATCGGAATATTCTCCCGCAGACACAGGAAAACTGGTCTGTCCCTGATCCATACGCGGTACTCCGGCATTGGCCTGACACAACAGGGGTAACCTCGAATTTGCAGCTATATCCTGCATCACTTGTTTCATATTGGACAATGAAGTACCGCAATTGGCGCCAATAGAAGCAATACCGGGAAAATCGGCTGAAACCGCAAAGGTTTTCCCATCCGTACCGGATAAGGCCCGGTAACCATCGGTAAAACTCATACTGGCGATCACCGGAATTTTCACCGAACTCAAGGTACCTACCACTGCTGCCCGAAATTCCTGGATCTCAGTGATGGTTTCAATCAAAATAAAATCTACGCCTGCTGCCTCGAGTGTTCTGGCTTGATCGGCATAATTTTGTCTGGCTTCGGCAAAAGTAAGGGTCCCCAGCGGCTCTAGTAATTGTCCGCAAGCGGACATATTGCCAGCCACCCAGATATCGAATCCTTCAGCCGCCTGGCGGGCAATATTGATTGCCTGGCGATTGATTTCATCAAATTCGGCATCAAGCTTTGATTCGGTTAACTTTAACTTATTTGCGCCAAATGTGTTGGCCGTTAAAAAATCGGCGCCGCTTTTGGCATATTGAACATGAACCTGTTTCACCACGTCCGGATGGGTCAGATTGAGTTCCTCAGGGATGATTGGGCCGGAGAAATGCGCCTGCAATAGAGTACCGTAGGCACCGTCGGCAATAATTACCTCTTTCCCCAATTTCTTTTTAAACAGGCTCAATGGTCACTTCTCCTTTGAATACAGGGCTTATTATAACCAAATCAGCGAGTTGAGGCAAATATGAGTGGTCGGTTACTACTGAATGGCCCAGGCGGGTGTAGTGAACAGATCAATGCCAAACACTGCCCTGGCCAGCAAAAACACGGCTGTGGTGATAACCAGGGCCCCTATGAGGTTTAAAACCACTCCCATCCGGGCCATCTGTTTGATCTGCAGCCGGCCGGTGCCGAATACAATGGCATTGGGCGGTGTGGCAACGGGAAGCATAAACGCAAAGGAACAGGATAATGTTGCCGGGATCATCAAAAGTAGAGGATTAACCTTGATGGATACAGCCAGGGCCGCCAGAATGGGCAGCAAAATTTCAGCTGTGGCAGTGTTTGATGTAAGTTCCGTTAAAAAGGTGATTAAGAGGCAAATGGCAGCCACAATAAACAACGGATGTATACCTTGCAGCCCCTGCAATTGCGTACCCAGCCATTGTGACAGGCCACTGGCCTTAAAACCGCTGGCCAGGGCAAAACCACCACCAAAAAGGATGACAATGTTCCAGGGCAGCCGGCCGGCTATTTGCCAGTTGAGAATCCTCTCCTTTGTATTGTCCCCGGCGGGAATCAAAAACAGGATAAGGGCCAGGGCGATGGCCACAGTACCATCATTAATATACTTGGCTTTGGGGAACAAACTGGTCCACCCGGGAATGGTTAAGGCGCCGATTTGAATATTGGCCCGGAACATCCATAACACCACCAGGGCCATGAAGTCAATCATTACAACCCGCTCGGCAAAGGATATGGGGCCCAGTTGTTGATATTGCTGACTGAACAATTTTTTATCCAAATGCAATTTTTCTTTGGGCGCAAAAAACCTGGCCAGCAGCAGCCATACGACCAGCAGGAAAAATATGCTGATTGGCAGGGCAAAGAGGAACCACTTGGCAAAGGAGATTTCCGGGGCCTGGGGGAAAAATATATTTAAAATACGGGCAAAAGATAGGTTGGGCGGCGTACCGATCAGGGTGGCCACTCCGCCGATAGAAGCGCTGTAGGCAATCCCCAGAAAAATGCCAATGGCATACCGCTTCATCGGTTCCTTACCCACCAGATCTTCCAGATTTAGAACAATGGCCAGGGCAATGGGCACCATCATCATGGTGGTAGCGGTGTTGGATATCCACATCGATAAAAAGGCGGTTGCGCACATAAAACCCAGCAGGGTCCACCTGGGATTGATGCCAAAAAGCATCAGGATCCTGAGAGCCAGCCGCTTATGCAGGTTCCACTTCTCCATAGCCAGGGCCACCATAAAACCGCCGATAAATATAAAAATAATATGATTGATGTACTGGACACTGACCTCTTTGCCATCCATAATGCCAAAGAGGGGAAAAAGGGCAATGGGAATCAGGGCTGTGGCTGCCAGGGGAATGGCTTCCGTAATCCACCATCCGGCCATGAGCAGCGCTATGGCCGCGGTATAGCCAATTTCCGGTTTACTGGGATCCGGATTAAAAAAGAGCAGGAACACCAGGCATACGATTGGTATCACAATCAGCGATACACTCTTAACTTTATGGTTACCCTGCTGATTCTCTCTTTTCGGGTGGTTCATCTAATTATCAAGCTTCAACATTTTTACTAATATTCTCCGGGATTAACCCAAAAGTGAAATGATATGTCTTATTTTATGACAAATTACCACACATTTCAATTAAAGACGAAGCTGTGAAATTTGTCGTTTTGAAGTTGGCGCCTCTCCCTTATTTCCCCTCTTGTTTGGAGGATTTGAATTTAAATAGAAGAACAATCAGGGTGAGCAGACTTGCCAGCAGAAATAAATGCGAGACAATGATGGCTCCCCATTCCAGACCACAGCGGCTCCAGTCGGGAAGTTTTTCAATGCCACTGATGCCTGCTTGTTTTAAAACTTCCTGGCTCACATAATCATTGTTGATGTCATTGAGTGCCAGAATATTGAGAAAGACGGCACACAATGACATGAAACCCATAATAAAAATTAAAAGAAAATATGTCTCCTTTTTTTCACTCTTCATCGCATCCCCCTCAACGGATAATTTACCGGCCAACAGGCCTTAAATTAATTATATTGATACAAATTATTTTTACAATATAAACAAAGAGAAAAAGTGAAAGATCAACCTTTGACGGTTGTTATGCAACCGCCTGTTTGACATAGAAAAAATAAAGTGATAAATTATTCTCTTCCATGAAAATAGCCATTCTTAAACTGGTAAAAGAGGGTATATACCATCATTATTTTTTTTCGGTTTTCCCAATTCTCAGTTTATATCACGATAATATTGTACAACTAACACTCCGTTCCATCATCCGACCTCTATTGATCTCCCTAACCATGGCTTTGTTGATTTATCTCCTTATCAGGTATATTTCAAAGAATAAGGATAAAGGCGCCCTGCTCACCTCCACCCTGCTCTTTTTTGTGTTCTACTATGCACCTATATTTGTTTTTGCCTACAAATTGACAGATATTGACCACCTCCCTTTTTTCCTGATCTGGATTTCTGTATTTATCGCTATCACCACCTTGCTTGGATTTACCAAAAAGGATTTGAAAAAGGTAAACAAATTGCTGAATATATTTTCACTACTCTCTGTGGCGATTTTGGTCTTTTTTATCATTAAATTTGAATTTGGCCTGAAAAAAATCAATATCACCCACTATCCCGGGGACCTCCAGGTTCTGAGCGCACCTGCAAAGCTAAAAACTCAACAAAAACCACCGGACATTTACTACATAATCCTGGACGGCTACGGCAGGGAGGATGTCTTAAATGATCTGTATAAACTGGATGTTGGTAACTTTAGTAAATTTCTGAAAAAGAAGGGATTTTATATTGCGGCCGACTCACACACCAATTACAGTCAAACCCTGTTATCGCTGGCATCTTCACTCAACCTCCGCTACCTGGATGCCCTAATCAAGAAGATGGGCCCCCTTTCCAGAAATCGCAGACCCCTGATCCGCATGATAGAAAAAAATGATTTGGTCACATTTTTGAAGAGAATGGGTTATTCCATCATCACCTTTGACTCCGGCTATCCGGGCACTGTCCTCCGCCAGGGCGCCAGAGTAGAAAAACTCTCATCTACTCTGGGCGAGTTTGAAAATATCCTGATTAACAATACCCTGCTGAGGGCAATTTTTAGAAAAACAAATTTTAAGTCCCACATCAAAAGAATCCGCTTTACCCTCGATAAACTCGGAAAATTGAAGAAAACAACCGCGCCAAAATTTGTTTTTGCTCATATTATCTGCCCCCACCCGCCCTTTGTATTTAAAGCCAACGGTCAAACTGTCATTCCAGATACCGATTTTGTCTATAACGATGGCAACCACTTTGTACAATCCCGGGAAACACTGCTGAACTATATCCTTGGTTACAGAAATCAGGTAACCTTTATAAACAATCAACTCAAAACACTAATTCAAAATCTTTTGGATAATCCCGACAACCAGCCAGTCATTATACTCCAGGGCGACCACGGCCCGGGCTCTAGATTAAACCATGAAAGTTTCAGGCTCACAAACCTGCAGGAACGGCTGGCCATCTTCAATGCCTATTACCTT
>CBFDCH010000123.1:0-6800 GCA_965603235.1 uncultured bacterium
ATTGCACTCCCTCTGATACAGCATCATTGTGGCTGGCTGCCACTACCGCTGTGGGGTGGTTCAGAGCCAGCTCTCTGGCAAAGGAAGGTCCGGAAATGGTAGTCCAGCGGTTAAGAATTTCCGCACCAAGAATATTACTGGCCAGTTGAGAAATGGTTTTCAGCGAATGAGATTCAAATCCTTTTGATAGATTGATTATTTGTTTACCAGCGGCAATTCCTTTTAATTGATGGAAGGTATCGCCGATATATTTGGATGGCACTGCCATTATCAGGCAATCGGCCATTTTAGTCTCCTGCTCCAGGTTGGCAACGGGAATTAACTTTTCGGAGAGTTGTTGGCCGGGTAAAAATATTGTGTTTTCCTGTTTTGACCGAATCGCATTCCTGACCTCGTCTTCCCGTATCCAGAGTCTTATTTCGGAGAACTTTTGAGTGAGATAATTGGCGAAAGATGTTCCCCAGGAACCACCTCCGATTACCAGTATTTTATCCATTTTTTTTCAAATTTAACTTGTTTTCCTGGCCTGCTAAAAGGCGCTTTATGTTACTGGCATGTCGGGCTATGATGAGGATAACCAGGAGAAAAGTGACAATGGCCACTTCTACAATGTGTGTGAAAAGGATACAGAAAAAAACCGCGATGATGGCCAGAATTACAGCCAGGGATATGTAGCGGGAAAGCCATAGGGTGATGAGGAATACCAGGAGGAAGATCAGGATTGCCGGGTAATAAAATGCAATAAAAACGCCAACAAAAGTGGCTGCTCCCTTGCCGCCTTTGAATTTTAAGAATATCGGAAAAACATGCCCGACAATGGCGGCTGCTCCGCCCAATAGAACCCAGTGTGGAGGATCGAAGTGGGTGAACCCGTAAACCACGGGCAAAATCCCCTTGGCCATATCCAGGGCCAGAGTGGCAAAACCGGCTGCTTTGCCCTTGCTCCTTAAAACATTTGTGGCCCCAATATTTCCGCTCCCCTGCTGGCGAATATCCTTTTTTTCAAGTAAATAATAGATGATGGAACCAAATGGGATCGAGCCCAGCAGATAGGAAAATAGTAAAAAGAGAATTTGATGTTTAGTCAAGGGGTATCTCCTGCTTGATTGAATACATGGCGCCATGACTGGAAAGTTCACTTTGAAAAACTTGAAATTTGTCTAATTCCAGTGGAGAAATAGCCTGATCAGAATATTTTTCAATAAAAAAAAGTACCTGTTTAATGTTAAAAAGTTTTTTATTTCTGCCCAGGGTAATGTGGGGTGTATATTCCCTGCTCTCTCGTTCAATGGAGATGCCGGCCAATATGTCTTCTACCCGGTGGTAAAGGTTTTCAAGAGGGGAAGATTGCTCCAGACCTGCCCAAAATATATTTAATTGATCTTTTCGGCCAAACTTTCCCCAGCCGTAAATATTGGTCTTAAAGGGCTTGATATTCAGCCTCGTTGTGGCCAGTGTATGGCATATCTCGCTGCATTTTTCCGGCGATACCTCACCAATAAATTTTATGGAGAGATGAATGTTGTCCGGTTTCACCCAGCGAATAGGGGTGGATAGTTTTTTGAGGGGTTTCAGTTTTTGGTGAATAACAGCAGTAATCTCTTCAGCCATTTTAATGCCAATGAAAATCCTCATGAACCATTATAAAATAAAGGAGAATTTTTGTAAAGGTAATGACCTTTTCTGTCCTTCTATATGTTGGGTTGTATTGGATTTATCCTGCCCTTTTTCAGCTCTGTCATGGTGATTCGTTGATTTTCAACAGGTGATCGGATATGATACACATAAATGACTGTAAAAGAAATGATAATCGGGATTCAAAAGGGTGACCAGGTTGCTCTGGCCCGGGCCATATCCAAAGTTGAGAATCGGGAACAGGATTATCAAAAATTGTTGGCAGGAGTTTCTCTGCCAGAAAAACCGGCACTCAAAATAGGTGTCTCAGGTGCTCCGGGTTGTGGGAAAAGTACAATTATCGCCCGTATGGTGGAAGCTTTCAGCCAGCAGAACATCAGGATTGGGGTGGTTGCCGTTGATCCCACCTCCCCACTGACCGGTGGCGCACTTCTGGCGGATCGTATCCGTTTAAATGATGTGGAAAATAAATCTGATGTATTCATTCGCAGCCTTGCCAACCGGGGATTTTTGGGTGGACTGAACAATACGGTTCCTGAGGTAATGTTGTTGTTGGAGGCGGCTGGGTATAATGTGATTATTGTTGAGACAGTGGGTGTGGGTCAGTCAGAAGTGGATATTGCCTATGTGGCTGATGTGGTTGTTCTGGTGATAACCCCTACCAGTGGGGATGAAATCCAGGTGATGAAAGCGGGCATTATGGAAATCACCGATCTGTATGTCATCAACAAATCCGACCTTGGCGGAGCTGATTTAAAAGAACAGCAAATTCGGTCCATCTATTATCAGAGTCAGGATGATCCATCGATCTTTCAGACTTCAGCCACTCAGAATAACGGTATTGATGAGTTGGTTGCTTATATTTATCGATTACCCCAAGAACAACAGCAGCAGATTAAGGACAAAAAAGAAAAATTCAAACGCCATTTTATCTTGAGATTACTTAACCAGAAAATTTTATTGAAAATTGAACAAGATCCGCAACTCGTCCGTTTTCTTGACAATCAGCAGGGCATGGACCCCTATAAAACAGCCGATGCCCTATTTAAAAAAGTTTGCGGGGGAGGCAGGGATGGTAAAAAAAATTGATCATATAGCCATTGCAGTGCATGATCTTGATCGTGAAATAGATCGATACCAGAATATTCTGGGTCTATCCCTGATTCATCGGGAAATTGTGGAAGAACAAAAGGTAAAGGTTGCGGTTTTTGCTGTCGGTGATGTCAATATTGAATTATTGGAACCCCTATCCGAAGATTCTCCCATCTCTTCCTTCTTAGAGAAACGGGGAGGAGGGATCCATCATATTGCCCTGGAGGTGGATGACATCAATCAGCAGACACAGCAGATGAGCGAAGAGGGGATCAAGTTTATAAACCGGGAACCCAAAAAAGGGAGTGATAATACATTGATCACCTTTCTTCGCCCGGAGAACTTTTCCCGGGTTTTACTGGAGCTGGTACAAAAATCCGATTGATGGGATTAATTTTTTTCCAGGTTGACTGTCAGCTCAATACTTTTTTGCCCGCTCAACTTCAATAATTTCCTGAAGGTTTTAAATCCGGGCTTAACCACTTCCAGTAAATATTTACCGGATTTTAAACGCAGGTTCTTTATCTTCCCGTCAACCGGGGAAACACCAAAGAACTTTCCATTCAGGTAGATGGAAGAGTCAACTGGCTTAATATCGATTACAAGGGTCGTGAATTTCTTGACGATTTGGTTATCGGGCTTTTCCTCCGGTTCAGTTTTGGCCACCGCTTTTTTGGCAGCGTATTCAGGCTTGGTTGAGGCATCCAACGGTTTTTCTCTTTTCTCTTTCGGCGGCTGCGCTCCCGTTTTGTCCAGGCTTAAACGAATAGTAATATTTCTGGTATCATACTCCAGCAGGTCAACTGCGGCTTCTCGATATCCTTTTTTACGGATGACAACTTTGTTGTCCCGGGAATATAGAATCAGGGCTGAATCCGGGGTTGAGAATTCATAGGCTTCTCCTATAAATCTGCCGTTTAATAATATCTCCGCATTGTCAGGATTCACCAGGAAGACAATCTTGTAGCTGTCTAAATTATCCTCAAAACCATAAGGTATGTAAAAGGCACACCCACTTAAGAGTACCAATGTAAAAACAAGGGAAATTAAAGTGATTTTTTTCATTGTTATCTACTCCTTATCATGACTTCACACCAAATGAAAGCAACATTGATGCCAGTCAATTATCCACCTATTGTATGGCCTGGGTGACAAATATGAAACCAGAGCGGGACAGGGTAAGAAAACCTAGTAACTTGCCTCTCGTTGTTCCTCTTCCGCACTCAATAAAATTCCCGGTCTATCTATCCGCGGACATACGTTCTCGCAGATGCCGCAGCCAGTGCATAAATCCGGAACCACGTATATTTGTTTTACCTTGACCAATTTACCCTCAAAATTCCAAACATCGACTTCTCTGAAGCGAATGGCCTTGTCGGGTACGGGGCAATGCTCCTCGCAAACTGCGCAGTTGTATCCATCGGCATAGGTGTAGCAGCGATTACGGTCAATTACGGCAGTACCTATTTTAAACTCTTTTTTTTCTTTAACCGTTAATGGTTCTATCGCCTTGGTGGGACACACCTGAGTACATTTGTTGCACTCGAATTCGCAGTAGCCAGTGTAGGCATCAAGGATAGGTGTCCATATCCCATCCACTCCGGTCTGAAAAAGGGCTGGCTGAAGGAAGTTGGTTGGACACACCTGCATACATTCTCCACAACGGATACATCTGGCCAGGAAATCCTTCTCCGGGACCGATCCAGGGGGCCGGCAAAAATCGTGGGCCTTTTTCCTGGCCGGTTTGGCAATCTTGGGCAGGGTGGCCACAAAAATACCCGAGGTTATGGAACCGATAACTTTTCTGCGGCCCACGTCGATTTTCGTCACATTGTCCCCTTTGGGCGGCAGGAATTTTAGGTCAATGGCTTCGTGGGGACAATCGGTGGTGCAGTTGAAGCACGTCAGACATTCTGATTTCATATAATCCTGAAAGGGACTGCCGTTATAGGTGCAGTTTTTAGTGCATATGTTGCAGGATACGCATTTGGAGTTGATTTTCAGATTGAATATACTGAATTTGGATAACAAACCGTAGAGTGCTCCCAGAGGACATAAATAATTGCAGAAGAAGCGCCGGCGGTAGAAGTTAAGCATGATAAAGCCAAAAAACAACAGGCCGATTATCAGGGTTTGGGTGTGATACCTCTGTTTGTTGGTCAACACATTTTTTCGGGCAAATTTATAGGCCGGTTTTACAGTTTTGGCCACCAGACCCGTATCGCCTGCTCCGGCTTTCAGAGTATGGTTGAGGCTATAGTTGACGGCTGGATTAATCACTGTGGCGCTGGAACGGGTAAGCAGGGAGAAGGGATCTAGCCAGCCCCCCACATGGGTACCCATGATGGCAAATGTGACAACCAGGATGAGGATAACATATTTTAACTTGAGTAAGGGTTTGTTGACTGTGTGCCAATCTTTTTTCTTCTTTCTATGCTTGTGAAATATCCAGGAAAAGAACTGGTGGATTGCACCCATTGGGCAAACCCAGCCGCAAAAAAAACGGCCCAGGAAAAGGGTCAGGATTAACGGTATCAGAGAGAGGAGAAAGAGGCCGATGATTTTGTGAGTGGCAATAAAGTTGAGGATCAGGTGGAGCGGATCAATGTAAAAAAATGAATCGGTGAAATTAAAAGAGTTGGTAGCTGATCTGCCGGAGTAAATTAGCAGATAAAAAAAGAGAAAAGTAAAAAGCACCTGCGCGCTGATCCTGAATTTTTGTAGGATTTGGGATTTTTTTTTTGTCATGATCGGTTAGATTTTTAGAGTTTTCAGATTGATTTTTGTTAAATCGATATTGCCCATTTTTTTCCTAAAGGCTGCGGTGAGGAAATCGAATTGTTCCGGATTGGCGCCGAACAGGTGTGTAGCAACCACATCTGTCTCCATGATGTTCTGGGATGCGATGACGGTCTTTTTCATCTCCACATCACTCAATCTGCCGCCTACCGGTCCGTTTCTTTTTAATACCCGAAACGCATCAACAATGGTGAGTGTGGTTTTAAAACCATAACCCAGGTCTGAAATATTGATCCCCATGTTGCGGTGCAGTTTTCCCCTGTTTCCTCCCAGAATACCGTAGAGGTTTTTCATGCCAATGGTAATACCGGCACTGCCATGATGCTTGAGGATTGGTACATTGACAAATTTATCGACATCCAGGTGGTCTTTGAACACGGGCCATTTTTTGAGCTTTTCGCCATTGAAGTTATGGGTTTTGAGGCGGTTTTCATCTGAGAATCTTACCTCAGCGCCCAATTTTTTAGCCATCTCTTGAATACCGCTGCGCCTGTAGGTGTCTGCTGCTTTATGACAAGAATTATCCATTACAATTACTTTCTTGGCTCCCGCGTTTAATATTGACTCTATAACAGCTTTCAATACTTCAGGGTTGGTGTTTGCCGCCTGTTCGATCGTGCGGTTCCAGCCAATATTTGGCTTTACCATCACGATATCCTGCTTGGCGATGAATTTTGACATGCCTCCAAGTGTTTCAATGGCTTTCTTGGTAATAGCATACGGTGACTCTCCACTCACCTGAACCACCAGGGAGCCTTTCGCCTCCTGGCCTGCCTGCAGCAATCCCGGTACGGAAAGAACTGCTGACGCCGCGATGGATTGTTTTATAAACTCTCTTCTTTTCATGGTTTCACCTTCCAAATATTTAAATATCAATACAATGAGTATTTGTCAATAGTGATACCAAAACAGTGACGTTTATTAATAATAATTAAGCTAATAATAAAAATGATAAATCCGAATTTGATTAACCAATCTCAAGAATTGTTTGTGATGTGGAAATGGTCTCCCGGGGTAGGTACGGTGTGGTTTTGCGAATTTTGATCTTGGCTTCGCTATTGACAACAACTCGCAAATAATGTATTCTAAAGACCTTAGCTTTTGGGCGGTTAGCTCAGCTGGTAGAGCACCGGTTTTACACGCCGGTGGCCAGAGGTTCAAGTCCTCTACCGCCCAGGTTGAACCATTAGCGGGGTCGTAGTTCAGTTTGGTTAGAACGCTGGCCTGTCACGCCAGAGGTCGCGAGTTCGAGTCTCGTCGGCCCCGCCATTTGC
>CBFDCH010000124.1:0-6798 GCA_965603235.1 uncultured bacterium
CTACTAGGGCAGTAGGGGGATACTCGACTACATTGTAAAGTCTGATTATCTTAAAGATCGGGTAAAAACCGAACGCATCTCGCGCCCTACTATATACATGTGGGCAGCGAGTGGGATATTCAAGAGCTATATTGAAATTAGTTTGCGACGTGTGGGCAGTGTGTATCCTGCCTACTGCCGGGGCAGTAGGGCACGTGTGTTTGCCTACTGCCGGGGCAGTAGGGAATGTTTGACTATCTTATGCTGAAAGCACCAAGAACCTCCGCTGGCGTTCTCTATCATGTGGATCATAAACCCCAGGTCTGGATTGATTCCATGTATATGGCTCCGCCATTTTTGGCTGTGGCTGGAAAACCTGAGGCAGCCCTCAAACAGATCAAAGGCATGCGTACTTTATTGTGGAACAAAAAGAAGAGACTTTTTTCACAAATCTGGGATGATGGAGAAAAACGATTTGTCCGAAAAGATTTTTGGGGTGTTGGCAATGGCTGGGCAGCTGCTGGTATGAGCCGGGTGATTCAGGCTTTGCCAGTTCATCTGACCCGTGAGAAAAAAGAATTGATCCATTATGTAAAACAAGTGATTGATGGATGCCTGGTTTATATCCGCAAAGATGGATTTTTTCATGATGTTGTGGATGATCGTACCACCTTTGTGGAAACCAATCTTTCACAAATACTGGCATATACCATATATCGGGGAGTCAGAGGAAAATGGCTGGAGCCATCTTATTTAAAATTTGCTGATCATATGCGCCGGTCAGCCCATACCAAGGTAGACAATTCAGGATTGGTACAGGATGTTTGCGGCGCACCGGAGTTCAGTTCAGCGGGAATTGCTGTAGAGGGACAAGCCTTTTTTATCCTCATGGAAGCTGCTTATCGGGATTGTTGCCAAAGGTAAATATGATTCACCTGACCTGATTTGTAGGTCTATATTCTCTTAAAACTTTAATTTTAGATCTCTCCTTTTGAAGAGATTTCCAGTTCCAAAAAATCACCCCTGATGAGGGTTTCTTTAGAGCTGCTGATACTGCCTGCCTGAAAGCGGTGGGAGTCAATTTGTCAGTGAGGTAGGCCTCTTTGACCTGGATGCTGGGGAGTATTTTTTTTGTGGTTTGCTGGGCCATATCTTTTACTACTGAGTGAATCCATGCAGGTTTTTGTTTAACCATGTGGTGGTAGCACATGGGGGATAGGAAATCGACATATTTGGAGATGGTTTTGATATCTTGACCGGCAATTAGGCGGATACCATTATTATAATCTTTAGTTCTCCAGGGAATGATATGGGCATTGGTTTTAATATAGGGATTTATTTTTTTAGCAGTGCGAACAATATCGGCCACCATTGCGCTGATGGTTTTACATTTCCAGTCGACAAATCTGTCTTTTTGATTCTTTAGTATCCATTGGGAAATATTTTTTCTGCTTTTGATTTTTGATGGATAGACCAGAGTCATGTCATGAGCAAACGTTTTAAGGCAGTGGTCACAGAAGCAAGTATTATCCAGGAGATCAAGCTTATGATTGGGGATTACCTTTTCCCAATAGACGAAATAGCGGATAAAATCTATACTGATCCCATCGGGTTGAAGCGTGTGAATCAGTTGACCGATTTGGTCTATTTTTTTGTCGCGGTAATCACTCCTGGTGGGGCAGATAAAATGAACCCATTCGACTTGGGCCCTCTTGTCATGACCGGTTACAGCGTATAAATCGGGAGGATCCACTGGTTTATCAAGGCTGCAAAATATGGGTACAATAATAAAGGTGGTGATTTTTCTCTCTTTGAGGGTTTTAATAAATGTTTTATCCTGAGCTAGAGGCAAACCAACAAATGCGCAATTGATACCCAGGGTGTGCCACTGCCTGATCAATTGAACAGGATCAATATTGCACTCATATATCTTCACGCCAACCATGGGTTTGTCTGTTCCGGCCGACAAGGATGCGCCGGATAATAGCAGGCTGAACACCAGTAAAATTGTGGTGCTATGTCTGAAGTTTTTCATGGATTACCTCTCTTAAAGCAGGATTATTGCTTTGCTTTGGCCTTTTTCTGGCGGTAGGCGTTAACACCCTCGATCTCAATATATTTTAAACAGGCAAAGTCGAGTTTATTCTTGATTTTTATGTGGTAGAAGAGTTCGACACTCTTGGATTTACTTTTTGCACTTGCGGTGCGGATCTCAATGGCAATAGCGTTTCTGGGCGCGCTGATCAGCATATTGCAGACCTCCTTAAAGAGGTTGTTGTACTCTTCCTGGATTGGTTTATGATCGGTGCGGATCAGGTAATCAAGAATCAATTTTTCCTCTTCAACGGTTGGCAATAATTGGCGCCTGGGTATACAGGTGGAGTCTCCGGACAGCTCCTTTATCCGTTTGTGTTCGGGTGAGATAAAAATCATAACCCCCGCCTTTCCGGTAGTGTAATGCTTATTCTTCCCTCCGCTCTGATCAATGGCGGAACCGGTAGCTACATTTTCTTTCTGCTGGCTGCCCTTTGACTCGATTGTTGCAGTTTGTTTGGTTGTGCGTGATTCTTTGCTGGTCTTAGACATCAGGTTGATGTTGCCGCTTTCAATTTTATGGAGATAAATATCTATCAGTTGATTCATCTTCAATTTACTCTTTTCGGAGCCGGACTGCAGCCTGGCGGACAGGAGTTCCAATTCGGAAAAAGTACTTTTTAACCTGCTGATAGAACTCTTTAGCAGCTGCAGATCCATTTCCAGTTGTTCGAGATCAGTAAAAAGAGAGGAAAGATGTGTACCAAGCTTGGAAATTACGTTTTTTTTGGCTTCCATGCCTATATTGTAAAAAAAACAAAATTAAAATTCAAGCAAACCAGAGCTATTTGCCTTTGTTGATAATGTATTTGCGAACCGCCCAATTGTGTTCTTTTAAGGTTTTGGAGAAGTGGTGGTATTTGTCATTTTTGGCAACAAAGTATAAATAGTTGGAGGTGGCCGGATAAAGGGCTGCCTCAATCGAATCAAATCCCGGATTACAAATCGGACCGGGTGGCAGACCCTTATGCAGGCGGGTATTATAGGGGGAGTCGAATTTCAGTTCTTTCCAGCCCAGTTTTCCGCGATACTTGTCCTCTCTCTTTAAGGCATAGATGATCGTGGGATCACAGGCCAGGGGCATGCCAATACGCAAGCGATTATGAAAAACAGATGAAATCAAAAATCTTTCGTCTCGGGCCGCCGTCTCTTTCTCAATGAGGGAAGCCAGAATCACAACCTGGCGAATGGTCATGTTTATGTCTCTGGCCCGCCAGTGAAACGATTGACTGAATTTACTTTTAAAGCGTTTTACCATCAGTTCAACCAATTCGGCAGCATTGGTGCTTCGCGGAATAAAATAGGTTTCCGGAAAAATATAGCCTTCCAGGTTTTCCGCTTTTTTATCTAACCTGTTGATAAGGTCGATTCGCTGGCAAGCTATCAGAAATTGCTGCGCATCTATTTTATGATCGGTTTGCAGGAACTCAGCCACCTCTTTTATAATAAGTCCTTCTTTTACTGTTATTTTATAGAGAATCACTTTCCCTTTGTTCAGTTTTTCGATGATCTGTTTCATGGTGAATGGAGAATTAAAGAGATATTCACCGGACTGGAAAGGAAGTTTGCTGAAAAAGAGGCGATAATAGAGGACAAAATAGGTCTTGTTGGTAATCACTTTATTTTGATAGAGAAGCCTGGCGATTTTTTTAACCGATGACCCTTTGGCCACGTGGATACGGATCTCTTTATTGTATCCCTTGTATGGCTTGCTGATTTTGTTAAATACATCGATACCGAGTATTATGACCATGATAAGGATGAATAGCAGCAGGATTATGAAAAAGCGTTTCATTGTACCTCCATAAAGTTTTTTAATATTACTACCGCAGCCATGGAATCCAATACTTTTTTCCGCCGCATGAAATCTTTCATGATTGGTTTTAAAATATTTTCGGCTTCCATAGAGGAGAGTCGTTCATCAACAAGTTCAATTGTGATTGCAAGTTTTTTGTACAATTTATCTCTAAAGCGATCAACCTTTTTACTGATGTCACTATGGCTGCCATCCATGTTGAATGGGTAACCCAGAACAATGGTATCAATGTCATACTCAGTGATCAGATCGTGGATGTAAGCAATATCGTACTTCGGGTTTTTACGGATGAGTGGTTCCAGGGGGTTGGCGGTTTTGAGTATTGTGTTGCCAATGGCAAATCCCATCCGTTTGCTGCCGTAATCAATGGCCAGTATCTTCATGTTCCCTTATGGTGTTCTTTTCTTATGGAAGGCAAAACCATATTCGATTAACCGGGTGACCAGTTGCTGGAAGGAGATACCCTGTACCTGCCAGAGTTTGGGAAACATGCTGATCTCTGTAAAACCGGGAATGGTATTGACCTCATTTAAATAAACCTGGTTGGTGCCATTTTCAAGCAAAAAATCGATTCTGGACATGCCGTTTAGAAAAAGGGTTTCAAAGGCTGTGCGACCCATTTGCCGGATTTTTTTTTCAATGGATTCCGGCAACTGAACCGGGATTTTAAATGTTGTCTTGCCAGCCAGATATTTATCCTCATAATCATAAAATTCATTGCTGGGTATCAATTCTCCCGGCTTTGAGATCATGATCTCTTCATTGCCCATGACCGAAATTTCAATCTCCCTGGCATCAATTCCCTGTTCAATTAAAATTTTATTGTCGTATGAAAAGGCAAGATCCAGGGCATCACTCAACAATCCTTCGCTGCTTACTTTGGATATCCCAACAGATGAACCCAATGAGCATGGTTTGACAAATACCGGATAGGTGAGGTTTTCTTCAACTGCAGATTTAATTTGTTGTAAATTGTTGCTGCTGAAATATACAAACAAGGGAGTGGTAAGGCCAGCTTGTTTGAACAGGGTTTTGGAAATAATTTTATCCATGGCCAGGGCGGAGCCAAAACTATTGGCTCCAACAAAGGGCTTGTCAGCCATTTCCAGGAGGGCCTGAACTTTACCATCCTCTCCATTGGGGCCATGAAGCACCGGGAAAAAAATGTCCACTTCATCCAGGGATTGGCTGGCCCGGTTTTCCCAGGGGACAAAGGATGAATAACCTTGGCTGGGGAATTGTTTCTGTCGTAGATTATCTTCGCTGACCGGTAGCCAAAACCCGGCCCTGTTGATGTAAATCAGTTGAGCATAAAATGTGTTTCGGTCGATGTTATTGTAAATGGCTGTGGCAGACATGATGGAGATATCGTGTTCTGCGGATTTACCGCCAAAAAGAATGGCGACTCTTTTCCGTTTCTCTTTCATTCGTCCTCGACAAGTTGTGGATATTTCATCCCTTTTCACTATTTTTTAGCATATTTCGTCTCTATAGTAAAGGATTTCTGACTCATGGATTGGCTGGCCGGATATCAATTTCACTCACCATGGCTCTCTGTGGAAATTACAGAGAACAGAGGATGGCCTGAGCCACATCCCCGGCCTGTAGAAACCGCTCTTTCTTTTTAGAAAAATCAGGATCAGGATGATTAAATTGGGTGGCTACTGAACCGGGACAAATAGCCAGGACCCGGATGCCGTTCTTCCTCTCCTCCAGCATTAAACAGCGGCTGAATGCCAGAAGAGCGTGTTTTGTGGCGGCATAACCGCTGCCCTGTACAAATGAGTTTTTGCCGGCCACTGAGACCACATTTACCACGGCTGCTTCACCGGCCCGCCTCCCCAGTTCCTCAGCCTTCCGTGCAACCGCCTGCAAGAGCGTTTCACTCTCCGTGCACTAAGAGCCAGATTTACTCCTTTTGCCGCCAGAGCCAGAGCTGTAGCCTTACCGATTCCTTTGCTGGCCCCAGTGATCACGGCAACTTTACCTTTTAGGTCCATGATCCCTCCTTTTTACTCAAAACCGGATACAATTAAGTTATCACAAATAAACCGCTTTGCCAATCGTTTGTAGTCTTTGTCGCCCCAGAGCTTGTCAAATTGGTTGAGAATCGGTAAAATATGGGGTAAATGATGATTCATTTTGGATTCTTTTTCACTCTACTGGCCTTGACCATGGGGGCAATTTCGGTCACCTTTTCGCTGCAACTTTATAAAAAGTTCCGCCTCAATTTTCTCAGACATCATAATCAAGTGTTCATCACGTTTAATGTCTTGGGATTGCTTGGCCTGGTCCTAAATTATGCCCAATTTAACCTGGCCAGCCAGCTTTCCAAAAAAGATATTTTCTTCATCTTAAATGGCTACCACCTGATCCTCTCCACTTTGTCCGCACTCCTTATATATGCTTTTATTCTCCTCTCTTTCGAAATACTCCAGAGGGAGTGGCCCAGGAGATGGCGAATCTTCATGCAGTTACTATATGGAACGCTGATTCTTTTACAGGGAACCTGTTCATTTTTAGATTTGCGGTTGGCACAATTTCCCATATACCTGCTATTTTTAATTTGGATTGTCCTATCGGTTAATATCGTAGCCATTGTACGAATGGTTCGGATATACCTTTATGCCCGCTCTTTAAAAAGCCGGATTAAGCAGAAGGCTTTGAAGCGGTATGCTGTTGCTGTATTTGTTATTTTTGTCCTCATATTTGTACTTAACCTGTTGCAGGCGTTTGCCCTGATACCTCTTCCTCCGTATGTTTTTTTGATGGCCATTATTCTAATTGGGATTAATGTTGTTCCGATTTTAACGCTAAACCGGTTTTTAAAAAGGTTATACCCCGAAAAGATATCACTGCCCGCAGACGAAATTCATCAAAAAAACATATTCCAAAAATTTGCTATTTAA
>CBFDCH010000125.1:0-6774 GCA_965603235.1 uncultured bacterium
AATCACTTGAACATATACATAAGCGGGTCAGCGAGGTTACAGATATTTTTATTGAAATTAATATTGGGGAAGAAAAAAACAAGTCCGGGTTTACAGTGGATGGTTTAAAAAAGGCATTGAATTATATATTGATGTTAAAACGGGTACGAATTACAGGCCTGATGAGTGTTCCGCCATTATTTATGGATGCCGAGGCTGTAAGACCCTATTTTAAAAAGTTGAGGGAAGTAAAGGAAGAAATTAATGGTATGGGTATTGCCAATTTTGACATACAACATCTTTCGATGGGGATGAGTAATGATTATGAGATTGCTGTTGAAGAGGGAGCCACTCTTCTTCGAATCGGCACGGCCCTATTCGGGAGAAGACCTGTATGATTCTTGGCAATCTAATTCGTGCAGTGGCCTGGTTAATCCACTATCTCATTCAATTGTACATCCTGGTCATTATCATCAGATCCGTGATCTCCTGGATGGGAAATATTCCGCCCAGTACCTTTACCCGAATCATGAGACGGTTGACCGACCCTGTTTTCCGCCTGGTACACAAATATATCCCTTTCTCAATTGTGGGTAGAATTGATATTTCACCCATAATTATCGTCATAGCACTTTATATTGTTGATCAATTCCTTTACAATTTATTAATGGATTATGCCCGTTTATTAATCCGAGGAGGGTGAGACAATGAAATTATCACCTCAAGACATTATCAACCAGGAATTTAAAATTAAGATGAAGGGATTTGACAAGGAAGAGGTAAAACATTTTTTAATCCAAATGGCCGATATTCTGGAAAGTGAAATCCTGGAAAAAGAGGCAATAAAAAAAGAATTGGAAAGAAAGAAAGAGAATCTTCTCCGCTTGAAGAAAAGAGATGATGTGTTGAGAGAAACCTTGATCTCTGCCCAGAAGTTTTCTCATGACATAAAATCGAATGCAGAAAAAGAGTCGGATATTATCATCAGGGAAGCAGAGTTAAAGGGAGATGAGATTGTCAACACAGCCCTGGTTCGACGCAAAGAGTTGCGTGAGGAGATAAAAAATCTGCAGTACAAAAGACGGGAGATCGAAAAAGAGATCGTTCATATGCTGGACTCTTTAAAAGAATTGATTGAATCCTACCGTAAAGAAGAGGAAGAATTTGAAAAGGTGGAGTACATCAGTAAGGCCTGATTCAATTCCCCGCCGGGCACATTTATGATAAAAGGAGGCTTAAATGAGTGACAACAATGAGAAAGAAGCTGCCATACAAAATGCGGTTTCTCAAATTGAGAAGCAGTTTGGCAAGGGCGCAATCATGCAACTGGGGAGCAAAGGAGGGGTGCAGGTTCCAGCCATCTCAACCGGATGTTTATCTCTGGATATTATTTCCGGTGTGGGAGGATTACCCAGGGGCAGGGTGATTGAAATATATGGACGTGAGGCTTCAGGTAAAACCACACTGTCCCTACAGGCCATCGCAGAAGCTCAAAAAGCGGGTGGTTATGCAGCTTTTATAGACGCCGAGCATGCCCTGGATCCTATATATGCACAGAAATTGGGAATCAATATTGACGAACTCTATATCGCACAGCCCGATTTTGGAGAACAGGCCCTGGAAATTGCTGAAATCCTGGTCCGTTCCGGTGGTGTGGATCTCATTGTGGTTGACAGTGTCGCAGCTCTGGTACCCAAGGCTGAATTGGAGGGGGATATGGGGGATGCCCATATGGGCCTGCAGGCCAGGTTAATGAGTCAGGCTCTCAGAAAGTTGACTGCTATTGTGGCCAGATCAAAAACCACATTCATCTTTTTAAATCAATTGCGGGAAAAAATTGGTATGTTTGTAGGAAATCCAGAAACCACTACCGGAGGTCGTGCACTCAAATTTTACAGCTCCATGCGCATAGAGGTAAAAAAGGTATTGTCCCTGAAAAGTGGTACAGAGATTGTGGGGGGCCGGGTAAAAATCAAAATAGTTAAAAATAAAGTGGCGCCACCGTTTAAGGAGACCGAAGTGGACTTGCTAAATGATAAAGGCATGTCCAAGGAAGGGGATATTATAGATCTGGCAGTCACTCAGGATATTATCAGCAAAACAGGTACCTGGTATTCATACGGCAATGAAAAGTTGGGCCAAGGTCGTGAAAGTGTGCGTCGTCTGCTGGAAGAAAATACATCTCTCTATGCTGAATTAAAGAATAAAATCCTTGAAAAGATGGATCTGTTGCCGAAAAAAGAGGATAAATCATAGCAGAAGAAAGAGAGTTTTTTGACCGAAACTATTGTTCTGTTCCGCAATAGAGACACTTGGACATCTTGCGGGGCATTGTTTTATGGCAGTTCCAGCAAATATAATCTGTCCGTTTGGTGCGGGCATCTATCCTCACTTTAATGGATTTAAGTTCATGGCTGGAGTCCTTTTTTTTATACAATAAATTATTTAGATCAGTGATGATTTCCTCAACTTTTTTATATCTTTTGGACAAATCCGGGGCCAGAGCTTTCATGATTATCCAGTTCAGATCCGAGGATACAGACTTTTCTTTTTTTATCAACGGCGTAATGTTACCTGCCTTGGCTCGCTTATAAATTTCCATAGGATTGGCCATGACAATAGGGGGGAATCCTGTGACCATTTCATAAAAGAGACATCCGGCTGAATATATGTCAGATGCAAGTACGGCCCGGCCTTCAAATTGTTCAGGCGCCATGTAAGGGGGGGAGCCGATCTTGGTCGTGGCGTATTGGCGGTCCTGAAGTAGGGTGGATGTACCGAAATCCGTTATTTTTATGTTATCTTCTTTATCTATCAGGATGTTTGAGGGTCTGATGTCTCTGTGAACAATTTTTTTCTCATGGGCGAATTTGAGGGCAGAGAGGATTTGATTAAAGTATTTCAGAGAAGTCTGAATGGTCAATTTTTGCTCGGAATCAAGCAAGCTCTCAAGGTCAGTGCCGCTGATATATTCCATTACCATAAGGATAATGTTTTCAATGATATCAACGGTTAAGAGCTTAACAATGTTGGGGTGATTTAAAAGTTTGGTCTGTACAATAGATTCATCAAGCAGGCTTTTATCCTGGCCACCGATTCTGTGGGGGATTTTTAAGGCGCGTAGTGTTTTTAATATGGTATCTTCTGCCAGGTATACGGTGCCGAATCCGCCGCTTCCCAGTTTACGGACTATTCTATATTTCCCAATTTGACCTTTGATTTCAATCATGATTGTGATGGGTTTAAAGCATGGCTTAAAATGGCAGTGATTGAGATGGCAGCGGTTTCCGACTTTAGGATGGCAGAGGTGATCCTGAGAGGGATAAAATCACTTTTAAGAAACATTTGTCTTTCATCCCGGGTATAATCACCGGGTGGACCAATAATGGAAATGATTGGCCGGGCTAATTTTTTAGGGAGTTGGTTCTCACCTTCAATGTCCAGAAGTATTCTGGTTTTGATATTCTGTGAGAATTGGATGATTGTTTCTGGGTTGACTGGAGGAAATATTCTGGAAACCCAGAGTTTTTTGTTTACTTTGAGTGACTGTTGGGCAATTTTCTGCCATTTCTTCAGCAGGGCAGGGGAATATGGTTCGTCATTACGTATAAAACTGATTGGTCGTATTTCGTCAATTCCCATTTCAGAGAGTTTTTCAATCATTAGGCCCATCGATCTTTTTTTTAAAACAGCGGGTGCCACAATTAACTTGACTGGTTTTTCCTCCTCCTTCTTTTGATTCAAAATGTGGATTTTGGCTTCATTTTTATTGATCCGGCGAATTTTTCCAGTGATTAGAGTGCCTGCTCCATCCACGATTTCAATGGTGTCGTCGGTGTGCGCTCTCATCACACTGGTTAAATGGTGGAATTCATCACCTGAAATAGAGGTCCAGCCGTCTTGAACCGGATTATCTGAAAAAAAACGGCGAATTTTCATTAATGGTAAAGTTTTTGATCTTTTGAGAATGGGGCATCTTTTCTCTTTTTTTCATGTTCCCGCAACTCTTTGAATATTTCTTTTTCTCTCTTGCTTGGTCGATTCGGAGTGGTCACTTTTATTACGACCAGGAAATCCCCCCTGCCCCAGCCATTTACATTCTTAAATCCTTTTCCTTTTTTTCTAATCACGGTTTCACTCTGGGTTTCAGCCGGGATTTTAATTTTTTCCATGCCGTAATATGTCTCTACTTTAACTTCATCCCCCAAGACCGCTTGAGAAAAGGTTATTGGCAACTTAAGAATTAAATCATTTTCGTCCCTGCGAAAAAAATCATCCTCATCCACGGAGATCAGGATATAAAGATCTCCAGGAGGGCCTCCATTTAATCCTTCGTCACCTTCTCCTCCGACCCTGAGCCGATTGCCTGAGTCCACTCCAGCCGGGAAGGTTACTTTTATCTCTTTGGATTCTTCGATCCGGCCTTTTCCATCACATTCCTGGCAGGGATGGCTAATGATTTTACCCTCACCTTTACAGATCGGGCAAGTAGTAGAAATAGCAAAAAATCCGTGTTTTCTGCTAATGTTACCACCTCCGCCACATTGTTGACAGGTGTCCAGTTGCTTGCCTGGCTCACTGCCGCTGCCGTGGCAATTTTTGCAGTCGTGAATCCTGGCAATTTGAATGGTCTTTTCGACTCCTTTGTATGCCTCCTCCATGGTTAGGTGATATTCCATTCCAGCATCCTGGCCTCGCCGTGGTCCGTTGCGATGTTGCCGCCGAGAGGATGAGCCAAAACCAAAGAATCCGCCAAGAATATCTTCAAAATCTGAGAATATGGAGTCGGAAAAAAAGGAAAAATCCGGGCTTCCGCCAGTTTTTAATCCATCAAATCCATACGAGTCGTAAAGTTTTCTCTTCTCATCGTTACCTAGAACAGAATATGCCTCGGATGCTTCTTTGAACTTCTCCTCAGCCTCACTGTTTCCCTGATTTCTATCTGGATGGAATTTAAGTGCCAGGCGGCGATAAGCTTTCTTAATCTCTTCTGATGTGGCATTATGAGATATTTCAAGTACCTGGTAATAATCTCTTTTTTCCATGTATTAGGTCTCAAGATCTGATATCAATTTACCGCTGATTTTTATTCTGACGCCATGAATTTTGTTCAACATACTTTCCATTATTTTTAACTCGTTGTTGGAGATTGCCTGCTGGGTTTTTTCAATCACGGTTCGCAGGTTGCTTTTATCGGAGCTTTTCAGGTTTTTTTCATTTTTGTACAATAACATTTTGCTCGATTCGATCTCCTGGTTAAGTTGATCCTTGAGTTCGTTAATTCTGATGGTTACCAAATCGTGCTCCTTGTATTGTTTGGCTTCATTGATCATGCGCTCAATTTCTTCGGGAGAGAGGCCACTGGTAGACTCAATTTTTATACTCTGAGATGAACGGGTTTGTTTATCCAGGGCTGATACTTTTACGATACCATTGGCATCGATTTCAAAAGAAACCTCAATTTGAGGGATACCCTTGGGAGCAGGAGAAATACCAACAAGATTAAAGTAACCCAGAGATTTATTTTGAGAAGCCACTTCCCGTTCCCCCTGGAGAACATGTATGGTAACAATCTGTTGATTGTCGGTGATGGTTGTGAAAATCTTTGATTTTTTTATGGGAATGGTTGAATTTTTATCAATTAGCTTGGTAAACTTATCCCCCTTGATTTCAACACCCAAAGAGAGGGGTGTAACATCTAGCAACAAGAGATCCTTGACTTTGCCTTTGATTATTTCTGACTGCAATACCGCGCCCTGAGCCACGACTTCTTCCGGATTTACATCGATAAATGGTTCCCGCTGGAACAATTCGGTTAATTTATCGAATATTAAAGGCATGCGGCTTTGACCACCTACCAGGATTATCCTTTCAATATCATCAGCACTCTGATCAATGTCTTCCATAGATTTTTTTACGAGTTAAACCGTTCGATCAATTAGTTTCGTGGTGGCATGTTCGAATTGAGCGCGGGTCAGGGTCCGCTTGAAATGGTAATTGTTGCCATCAGGGAAGTGATACAGGTAGGGGATGGAGACAGTAGTCTCCTGGCTGAAAGAGAGTTCAATCTTGGCTTTTTCTGCATCCTGTATGATTCGTTGAAGACTGTTTTTGTCTTCAAATAGATCAACTGAGATCTCCTTTTTTGTCTCGTTCAGAATCCATTCTACTATCTCACTATCAAAGTCATTGCCTCCCAAAAAGGTATCTCCGGTGGTTGAGATCACTTTGAAAATGTCGTTTTTTACTTCAACGATGGAGATATCAAATGTCCCTCCTCCCAGATCGTAGACTGCGTATAATCCATCTTTTTGGATCTTGTCCCGATAAGCGATGAGGGCAGCGGTTGGCTCATTAATGATACGGATGACATTCAGTTCTGCGATTTCAGCTGCTGCTTTGGTACCCTGTCGCTGGGCGTCGTTGAAAAAAGCCGGAACCGTTATGACTGTGTCTCCAACCTCTTCTCCCAAATAGCTCTCAGCCACCTCTTTCAGATACCCCAGGATCATGGAGGATATCTCTTCCGGGGATAATATCCGGTCCCCCAATTTTACCCGGGCATCTCCTTTGTTTCCTTCAACAATCGTATACCCGATCCGCTGCTGAATTCTCTGAATCTCTTCGCTTTCGTATTTGCGGCCGATAAGACGTTTGATGCCCCAGATGGTATTTGGATGTTCTCACATTGTGGTGAGTGGTCCGATTTAACTTTTATTAAAGAGGAATATGATAGTACATTTGCAAAAGATACAATGAAAAGAGCTGCAATTGGCGAAATCAAAGCAAATAAAA
>CBFDCH010000126.1:0-6774 GCA_965603235.1 uncultured bacterium
CCACGGTATTTTGAGCCGGTCAATAGATTGATAAAATGTATCTCTTTAATTCTTTTTTTCTTAAGGGACTCCGGGACTTCATCCTGCATAATTTTGTGGGCCAGCATCCGGATTAGAGCAGTTTTACCCACACCGCTTTCTCCGACCAGCAATACATTTCTACGGGAGCGGGAGAGTAATATTTCAATTAATTGTCGGAGTTCCCTGTGGCGATGAATCAGTTTTTCTCCACCTTCCAATACGCTGTCAGTGATATCAAAATCATAGTCATTCAACCGCTTTGCAGGTTTACCCTTGCCTTTTTCAATGGTTTCTTTCTCATTTTTCAACTTGTCAGTCGCCCGTTTGCTTTGAACCATTTTCAGCACTTTTTCATACAAATTCACCGCATGTTCATGCTTTCCCTCTTTGGAATAGATGTCCGCCAACATCTCATATGCCTCAGCATAATAGGGGTAGCGAAAAGTAAAATTTTGTATCTGCTTTTTTACTTCAAACAATCGGTTAAGCTTTATCATATTTTCGATTTGTAACAGATCAAGCAATGGCAGACTTATCATATCGCTCGCCATTTCGTTGGCAATTTTCATGCTCTCTGCATGGCGCTTGTCTTGGTTTAAGCGAAAAGCCTCTTCAAGGCTGGTGTACATGTCGAACTGGGGATTGATTTTCAAATCAATTCTATTTTTTAGAGAAGCTACATCTCTAAAATTTAAATTGGCCAATAAAAATTCAAATACCCTTCTATCTATCTCACCATCCTCAACCAGGATGCTCTCCTGGCTGATTATGTCCATATATACCAGGGCGGATGGTGTTATCTTCTGTAAAAAAAGATTAACTCCATCCCTGTTTATCACAAAGGGGAAGAGGCTGAAACTTATGGTTGAATTGGAAAAAGTCAGGGTATTTAAAAGTGAGTCATCATCATTAAATATGTTTGTGAAATTTACAGCCTTTTTGTTGTAGAATACAGCACCGGTAATTTTTTGATCGAACACCTTAAAGAAATTTTCAATCCAGAACCTGTAATCAACAAACAGATTTTTTTTATCCCGCTTGTCAACGTAATAATTTACATTTTTAAAATAGTCCAATACATTTTCTACAATGAAGATAAAGGTTTGACATTCAGTTCTGGAAAAATCAAAAACCTTTGGCGTAAACCTGTATAAAAATTGATTGATGTTGTCAATGATATCGACAGTATTGCCGGGGAAAAAACTCCTGCCTTCCAACAATGTCAGATTCCTTTTTTTATAAAAGTTTTCTCCTTTTATCAGGGCATCGATAATGTAAAACAAATAGGTCAAAATCTTTTCGGAGTCTTTTTTATTCAAATCTTTTGAATCAAGATTGAGGTGTGGATAAAAAAGGGAGAGATAGGTATTTACCTTCTCATATTGATCGAATTGAATGTTCATTGGTTTAAATCTCCGCCACCGGGTAATAACAGAAAATCAATGTTCAGAAATGACGGATTCAAGGGATTGGCAAAATAAATATGAATGGAAGAAACACCCATATACACTGGAAAAAACTCATGGTCAGACACTTCATGATTATATATACTATCCATGGTTTTGTCAATTTAGCAATTGATTTTTTGCTATCTCTCTGATATACTACATGGGTAAAAATATGGCTTCTTCAGACTTAATAGCAAACATATTCGATAAGATTAACGATCTTCCCGACCCATTAAACCAGCTGGTCAAGATTCTCCTCATTGTCCTGGTACTGGCCATTATCCTCAAGATTATCTATGAAGTGCTGAGGGTTACCAAAGTTATTAATATGGAGAAAAATTTCAATTTTGGCACACTCTACTCTATGCTGTTCAGAAAGTCTTACATGATGGGACAGGCCAGAAAAGCACAAAGAGCGGGCAACTTCTACAAGGCCGGGAAAGCCTACGAAGAGATCGGTGAATTCAAAAAAGCTTTGACCACTTACAGAGAAGGTGAACAATACAATGAAATGGGGGAATTATACGAGAAACTAAACAAAGAGACTGAAGCCATTGAAATATATAAAAAAAGCGGTAATTTCGACCAACTGATTAAGCTTTACTTAAAGAGAAAAAATATAGATATCGCCGGTACAATTTTAGAAAATAACAATCGTTTTCAGGAAGCTGCAGAACTCTATTATAACCATGGCCGCTTTGAAAAAGCCGCCCAGATATATGAAAAGAAAGGATTTTATAAAAAAGCGGCTTACATCTATGAAAAAGCGGGTAAACTAAGACGCGCAGCCATTAACTTCGAGAAATGGTTTTTATCCAATGCCGACACTTCGGTCGGATATCAAAACATCTCAAAGATTGAAAGTGATCTGTATAAAGCTGTGGAACTTTATATAAAAGTTGATGAATTGGACCGTGCATACGATCTGCTGCTTAAAAACAATAAGTTTGAGAAAGCAGCAGACCTGGCCCTTAAAATGAATAAGCTTGAGGAATCCGCCAAGCTCTATGAAAAGGCTCAGCTTCCCCTCAAGGCCGCCGGTGTGTATGAAAAACTAAAAAAACCGAAAATATCCTACCTGTTAAAGGGAGAAAATTCTTTTGCCAAGGGCAATACGGTTGAAGCAGCTGAATGGTTCCTGAAGGGAGATGATTTCACCAGAGCAGCCGAATTGTTCGAATGGGAGAAGAAATTTGAAAAAGCCGCCCATTGTTATTTTATGAATCAGAATTATATTATTGCAGCGGAGAATTACCTAAAAGCCAGCAATGAAGAGGAAGCAGCCAAAATGTTCGAACTGGGACGCGAATGGAAAATGGCCGCGGACATTTCCTTTAAATACAAAAAATTCCAAAAAGCCGGTGAACTTTTTGAAAAAGCATCCGACTTCTACAATGCCGGTATCTCCTTTCTAAAAGTGGATGATGACAAGCGATCCCTGTCAAATTTCCAACAGGTTAAATCCACATCGCCGGATTTTGAAGCAGCTGTGATTCAAATGGCCAGTATTTTTCTCAGGAACAGGAAGCATGAGCTGGTTATCGAAAAAATCGGTAAGCTGGTGAGTGAGCAGCCCATAGGCAAGAACAATCTGGAGCTTTACTATGTTCTGGGTCAGGCCTATGAGAATGCCGGAGATTTTAAAAAGGCATTTGAAATATACCAGGGAATTTTAAGTGAAGATTATGCGTTCAGAGATGTGCATCAAAAAATCAAAGAAGTTGAAACCTTGATGCAAAAATATAAAGAAATGGAGCTGGTTTCAGACAATTCATCCAAACGTTACCGTATCATAAAAAAGGCCGGGGAAGGTGGAATGGGAGTTGTTTTTAAGGCCGAAGACACTGTACTGCAACGGGTAGTCGCCCTAAAAATACTGAACAGCAATTTGATAAAAGATAAAAGAACCCTGGAAAGATTTTATACAGAGGCCCGCTCCACCGCCTCTCTCTCTCATGCCAATATCGTTACGGTTTACGATGTCGGACAGATGGACAACGATCATTTCATTTCCATGGAATTCATCGAGGGTGAAAACTTTATGACCATTATCAAACGGAAGAAAGCTTTCAGTGTCCCTCAAATATTATTCATTGCTATTAAAATGCTGAAAGCATTGGATTATTCGCATCGTAAAGGAATCATCCACCGGGACATAAAACCACACAATATCATGATTACTCGCACAAAGGAGATCAAGATAATGGATTTCGGCCTGGCCATAATCAGGGACGATATTAAAAAAGGCGATACCGGAGTAATCACCGGTACACCCTATTACATGTCTCCGGAACAAATTCAGGGAATTAAAGTGGATCATCGGACGGACATTTATTCCTCTGGCGCAACCCTTTTCCACCTGATCACAGGCAGGGTTCCGTTTAAAGGGGAAAATGTTTTTTATCAACATCTATTCGAACCGGTTCCACAGATAAAACAATTCCGTTCCGACGTCCCGGAAAATTTGGCAAAAATTATTGAGAAATGTATGGAGAAAAAAAGGGAAAACCGCTTTCAAAGTGCTGTGGAAATCTTAAATAATATAAAGGAAATCAAAAGTTAGGAGAAACGCGATATGGATTTTTCATTAAATGAAGATCAACTTGAATTAAAAGATTTAACCAACCAATTTGCTAAAAATGAAATGAGACCAGTGGCCGGTGAATTCGACGAAAAAAATGAATTTCCGCGGGAGATCATGAAAAAAGCCTTTGAAATAGGTTTTCTAACCTCCGGAATACCAGTGGAATACGGTGGGACCGGTTTTTCCACCATGGATAATGTCATTGTATGCGAAGAACTGGCATGGGGCTGCGCCGGGATGTATACATCGATCATGGCCAACACTCTGGCAACCACTCCCATTGTCCTGTATGGATCTGACGAACAAAAAAAAGAGTTTCTTACCCCGTTCACCAAAGAAATGCGTTTTGCCTGTTTTGGATTAACAGAGAGGGAAGCCGGATCCGATAACACAGCCATCCGTACCACCGCCATCAAGGATGGAGATCATTATATATTAAACGGCTCAAAAACCTTTATCACCAATGCCGGCGTATCCCAAATGGGAGTCATCTTTGCCTCTACCGATAAAGACCGGGGGGCCAGAGGACTTTCAGCTTTTATCGTACCCATGGACCTGCCGGGCGTTTCGGTAGGGAAGAAAGAAAACAAGATGGGGCATAGGGCCTCAAACACAGCCGAAATATATTTGGACAATGTAAAAGTGCCGGCCAAGAATATCCTGCGCCGGGAGGGGGTGGGTTTTATTATTGCCCTGAAAACACTTGATTTTGCCCGGCCAGCGGTCGGAGCAGGCGGACTGGGTGTGGCCCGGGCAGCTTATGAAGAAGCTCTCAGCTATGCTCAAACCAGGATTCAGTTTGGAAAACCCATTGCCGCATTCCAGCACAATGCTTTTAAGCTGGCTGATATGTGTACAGAAATAGATGCAGCAAGATTATTGGTATACCGCTCGGCATGGATGCTGGACAATAATATAAAAGCATCAAAAGAATCCGCCATGGCAAAAATCGTGGCGACCGATGTTGCCATGAAAACTACAACCGAAGCGGTTCAAATTTTGGGCGGTTACGGCTACATGAAGGAATATCCTGTGGAAAAAATGATGAGGGATGCCAAACTGCTGCAAATTTACGAAGGGACAAACGAGATCCAAAGGCACGTTATCTCACTGGAAATCCTGGGAACACTAAAAAACATCGGTTAAAATGAAACAAAACTTCGGCACCATAACCATGGGTGGCGGGGTTATTTCTCAGATCCAGTAGGTATGTCATGTATATACTGCTGAGACTGATCCGCATATTAATTATCGGGCTGGTTCTCTTTTTCATTTACCGACTGCTATTCAAGGGAAATGAGCCAAAAAAGAATAAGAGACGCCGCAACGCAAAAAAAAGATCAGCAGCCCAAGCCATCGAAGAGATGAAAAAGGATCCTGTCTGTGGGACATACGTTCCTGAAAGCCAGGGCATTAAATACCAACAGGGGAAAACGACCTGCTTTTTTTGTTCTCCGGAATGCCAGAAAAAATTTCTTCAACTCCAGGAAAAAGACAAATAAGAACCTTTTTTATTAGAGGTTCAGGCCGGGTGTTCTTAAAGGGATGAGGCTTTTATCAGCAGCGCGTTTAATCTGTTTTGTTGTCTCACTGACAATTTTTGATAGAGAGTCTCCTTACATTTATTTAAAACTTTTAATGCACTCTCTTTCTCTTTCATCTCAATATATGCGCCTGCCAGATAAAAATATACATCAACAAAACCGGGCTTGATTTTTAGAGCCCTCTGCCAATCTTCAACGGCCGATTGAACCTCATTATTAATCCGTCTGGTAATTGCACGGTTGTTATAAGCAATGGCAGAGTTGGGATTAAATTTAATGGCGGCAGAGAAGTTACGAACCGCATGGTCATAGGCAATTTTCCGCTTAGATTTTTGAAAATCCATCAGGTAGTATATTCCCAGATTAAAATAAGCGAGGCTGTATTTGGGATCTATTTCAACGGCTTTGGTAAAAGATTTTAAGGCATTGTCACTCTGTCCTTTTCTCATCTGGGATATCCCCAGGTAGTTCCAGGCCTGGGCATTCCTTTTATCGGTGGCTAAAATATCATAAAACAAGGTGATGGCCTGATCTTCCTCTCCTGTCTGTGCCAGCAAGATGGCATATTTAAGTTTCAGGGTGGTGTTCTTATCTGATTCAACCTGTTTCAAGCCCTTTGCCAAAATCTGCTTGGCTAACTCGGGCCTTCCCTGTTTCTCATAAAGATCAGCTAAATAATAGTAGGCCCCCAGAAAAGAAGGCATTTCCTCCGCAATCTGCCGGTATAAACCAACGGCCTGTTCATATTCCTTTTTATTGGCATGCAAACCGGCCCGCTTGAATAAGTTCTGAATAGGTAATAGAACTTTTAAATCTTTGTCCCGGCTATAAGCTTTACCCGCATCCTGTTGAAATCCCGAAATATACCCCAGAGAACGCAATCGCCTCAACTGCTCATCAGACATCTTTTTTTGTGCCAGGCTTGTCTCTTTACCCTTATGAAAATTGATCAACCGGTTCAGCGGGCGGCGCAAATCATTGATTCTTACCGATGAAATTATATTTTTTGTTTCATCAAAATCGTGGGTTAGGTCATATAGTTCCGGAATGGGAAGGCTGATATATTTCCTGTTTTTTGAAATGAATCCCTCAAGAGGAGCCCAGCCGTAGACGTAGTAGGGTTCTTTGGATTCAAAATATATTGCCTCCTCCTTAAATGGCTTACCTTGAAAGAGGA
>CBFDCH010000127.1:0-6771 GCA_965603235.1 uncultured bacterium
TATGATCTCAGGTCTACTGGTTCGCGAGCCTATATGGCGCTTGCCAAGGAGATGCTAAAGCAATGAAGCGGAAAGTGCTGGGTAAAGGTATTGAAGCCATTATTATCAATAAAGCTGCTCCTCAAGTGGGAGGTGTTGCTGAGATTCCACTCGATAGTATTTATCCCAATCCCTTTCAACCACGAAAGAAGTTCAGGCAGGAGAAAATAATTGAACTGGCAAATTCTTTAAAAGAGTCGGGGATGATCCAGCCCATAGTGGTTTTTAAAGAGAACGAAAAGTATTATTTGTGGGTCGGGGAGCGCAGGTGGCGCGCAGCTCAATATCTGAAATGGCAGAAGATTCCAGCCATTGTCAAAGATATTACCAAAGATGAAATATTGGTCGGTGCTCTGGTTGAGAATATCCAGCGGGAAAACTTAAACGCTATTGAGGTGGCAGAAGGAATTGAGCTGCTTATGCAGAAGAACAGTTTAACACAGGACCAGGCAGGGGAAAAATTGGGAATGAATCGAACCACTGTAACCAATTTTCTCCGCCTGCTTAAACTTCCGGAAGCGGTCAAGCAGGGGATTATTTCCGGAGATATTTCTCCGGGTCACGCCAGAGCCCTCCTCTCATTGCGGGAAGTTGATGACATTTTGTCCTGCTTTTCTACGGTGTTAAAAAACAAGCTGTCCGTGCGGCAAACTGAATCGCTGACAAAAAAGTACTATGAAGAGAGAATCAAAAGAGAGCAAGCAGTAGATCCTGATGTCAGCCGCATGGAGCGAAGGTTGGAAAAATTATTAGCCACAAGGGTAAAATTGAAATATTCAGCCAAGGGTGATGGCAAGATCGAAATTTATTTTAACCAATTAGAGGAATTTGAACGGCTTTATAAGTTTTTAATAAAGGAGCAATAAATGGCAAGAGAAGAAGTTTTAGGAAAGGTAAGTGGTTTTATTGACCAGGACACAGAGATAACCGGAGAGGTTAAGTTTAAGGAATCCTTCCGCATCGATGGTAAGCTGAAGGGTAAAATTCTCTCTGGAAATTCTTTGATAATCGGCGAGCACGGCGAGATAGACGGAGAGATTAACGTAAATAGTATTGCCATTAATGGCAAGGTGAAGGGAACCATTGAAGCCAAGGCCCGGGTAGATATATATTCCAAAGGCAGGGTAACCGGAACCATTGTATCCCCCAAGCTGATTATTGAGGAAGGAGCATTCTTCCAAGGATCCTGCAAAATGGAATTAAAAGTCCTGGAGAGTAAAGACAATAAGGGTATCAAAGAAATCAAAGATATCAAAGATATCAAAGAAAATAGAGATATAAAAGAAGGCAAAGATAATAAAGAGAAGGAAACGGAACGAAAATCTTTTTATAAAGCATGAACATTGCGGCCGTTATCCCCAGCCGATATCATTCTACCCGTTTCCCCGGAAAGCCGCTGGCCAAAATTAAGGGAACTTCCATGGTAGAACGGGTTTATAGTCAAGTCCAAAAGAGTTGCCGTTTTTCAGAAATTATTGTGGCCACTGATGACGAAAGAATTGTGACGGAGGTTGAGCGGTTTGGCGGTGAGGCCTGTCTGACTTCGATAGAGCATAAATCTGGTACGGATCGATTGTGGGAAGTGGTGGAAAGTAGAGATTATGAGGCGGTGATCAACATCCAGGGTGATGAACCCCTGATTTCGGAATCCCTTGTGGCTGATTTTTATGATGAATTGGAGAAAGGCAAACATCCGGTGTTGTCTGCAGCTCACTTTAGCAAATCATATCAAAATTTTTTATCTGACACGGATGTAAAAGTAGTTTTAAATGGGCAAAATCGAGCTGTATACTTCTCCCGTGCTCCCATCCCCTGGCAACAGGAGGGAGAATTCAGCGGGTTTTATCACCATATTGGAATTTATGGTTTTCAAAAAAGTGCTCTGAATGCTTTTATTAACTCTGTTCCCTCACCATTGGAGCTGCAGGAGAGATTGGAGCAGTTGCGGTTTTATGAGCTCGGCATCCCCATTCACATACTGATAACCGAGTACCAATCCCAGGGAGTGGATGTTCCGGATGATATTGCCAAGGTTGAGGACATTCTTACTCAACGGGATCCTGTATAGCAGATGGTGGGCCGGCTAAACGATTCTTGCCATTTGAACCATGACAATATTTTTTGTAGAATATATTTAATGAAGAAAAAATGACCAGAACCAAGTATATTTTCATAACCGGTGGCGTAGTGTCCTCTCTCGGCAAAGGCATTGCCGCCGCTTCGATTGGCAACCTTCTTGAATCCTACGGCTTTGGCATCACCATCATCAAACTTGATCCCTACTTGAATGTTGATCCGGGAACAATGAGCCCCTTTCAGCATGGGGAAGTTTTTGTGACGGATGACGGCGCTGAAACCGACCTTGATCTGGGCCATTATGAACGTTTTACTTCCACCATTATGTCGCAGAAAAATAATTGGACTGCCGGAAGAATCTATAACAATGTTATCCAAAAAGAGAGGAAGGGCGAATATTTGGGCAAAACCGTGCAGGTCATCCCCCATGTGACAGATGAAATCAAGGGTGCTGTTACCAACTTGGACGGCAAGTACGATATCATTCTTGTGGAGATCGGCGGAACGGTAGGAGACATTGAGGGACTCCCTTTTTTGGAAGCGATCAGGCAAATTGGCCTGGATTTGCCAAATCAGGATTCACTTTTTATCCATTTAACACTGGTCCCATTCATCAAGGCTGCCGGAGAATTAAAGACAAAACCAACTCAACACAGCGTAAAGGCTTTACGCGAGATAGGGATTCAGCCAGATCTTCTTCTATGTAGAACAGAAAGAACTCTCCCCGAAAATGTGAAGAAAAAAATTGCACTCTTTTGTAACCTGCGTTTTGAAGATGTGATTAGCGCCAATGACGTTAACAATATTTATGAGATCCCCCTGATATACAAGCAGGAGGGTTTGGGTGCCGCAATATTAAAAAAATTGGACCTGGAAAAAAAGAAGGACGATTCAAAACGCTGGAAGAACTGGATGGATAGAGCAATGGATCTCGATGAGGAAGTGGTGATAAGTATTGTTGGCAAGTATGTAAAGCTCTACGATTCCTATAAAAGTTTGTTTGAAGCTCTCTACCATGGCGGCGTGGAAAATGATGTTAAGGTAAAGCTTGATTTGGTGGAATCTGAGACTCTTCGTGAAGGCAAGCTGGACAATATTTTTAAAAAATCACATGGCATACTCATTCCTGGAGGATTTGGCATCAGGGGTATTGAGGGGATGATTAAAGCAGCCCAATTTGCCAGATCAAAAAAATCTCCATTCTTTGGTATTTGTCTGGGTATGCAGTGTGCGTCTATTGAATTTGCCAGAAATGTGGCGGGCATTGATGATGCTCATTCTGCAGAGTTTAGTAAATCAACGAAAAATAAGATATTTTTAAAGCTGAAAGAATTGATGGATGTTGACGATATGGGTCACAACATGAGGCTGGGTGATTACCTGTGTCTATTGAAAAAAGGCAGCCGTTCTTATGAGAGTTATGGTGTTGATGAGATAAAGGAGCGGCATCGCCACCGTTATGAATTTAATCCGAAGTTTGAGACGATTCTGCAGGATAGTGGATTGGTTATCAGTGGCAAAAACCCGGAAAGAAATTTGGTAGAGATCATTGAGCTTCCGGATCACCCCTGGTATTTGGGTTGTCAATTCCATCCCGAATATAAATCACGCCCCTTGAATCCCCATCCGCTGTTTGTCTCATTTGTAAAGGCAGCCAAAACATTCAAGAGTGCAGAGAAGTAGTAATTCTATTTCGATTTAAATTGTTAATTATTAACTATATCCAGATCTTTTTAAGCTGCCCGACGATATTCTCAAGCCCTTTGGCATCGATTTCGCTAAAGTCGTCCAGTTTTTGACTATCAACATCCAAAACCGCCCTCACCTGATTGTTGGTATCAAAGATGGGTACAACAATTTCTGATTTTGAACGGGGGTCACAGGCTATATGGCCAGGAAATTGGTCCACATCCGCAACAATGATGGTCTTTGCCGATGAAACACTGGTACCGCATACCCCCTTGTCCAGGCTGAGTTTAACGCAGGCAGGTGGTCCCTGGAAAGGTCCCAGCAGCAGGTGGTCCTCTTTTAAAAAATAAAATCCGATCCAGAAAAAATCAGGAAATCGCTCTTTTAAAATGGCTGCCGTGTTGGCCAGGGTGGCAATAATATCAACATGGTTTTTCACCTTTGAGCGCACCTGGCTATTGGCCCATTTATATGCCTCTTCCCGTTTCATGATAATCTTCTTTCTAGGAAGAATTATATAATAAAAAGGGGACAGGCGCCAAATCCTGGCGGTGATTTAATTGAACGGTTTGATGATTTTTTTCGTATATTTTCTTTTATATTTTGTTAATATAAATGTAAATTATTTTATTGAGGTGACGATGAAAGACAAATGTATGGTATTTGTGTGTTGCTTTTTGATTTTTTTTGGAGTGGCGTGGAGTAATAACGGAAAAATCTCCTTTGACCGCTACCACCCACCATCAGCAATCCAGCAATTTCTCAAGCAGACTGCCGCTGCCAACAGCGGGTTTGTCCGGTTACATACACTGGCAAAAACCCCGGGAGACCAGCCCTACACATTGCTGGAAATAGGCCCCGAAGTTGGCAAAAAGAAAAAAAATTTGCCGGCAATACTGGTGGTGGCCAATATGGAAGGGACTGTGCCAATTTCCAGTGAAGCGGCCCTTTACTTAATGAAGACTCTTGTAGAAAAACCGGAATTGAGAAAAGGGAAAACCTGGTATGTTCTGCCCGTTGGCAATCCAGACAGTGCGGTCCGATATTTTCTGAAACCCCTCTATGCAGACAGACGCAATCACAGGCTTCACAATGATGATATGGATGACAGAACGGATGAAGATGGATTTGATGATTTAAACGGGGATGGTATCATCACCCAAATGCGGGCTAAAGATCCCCAGGGGATGTGGATGCCGGTTCCCGGTGACCCAAGAATGTTAAAAAAGGCCGACTGGTCCAAAGGAGAAAAGGGCATATACAAACTCTATTCAGAAGGCACTGATAATGACGGTGACGGGCAGTACAATGAAGACGGCAAGGGGGGTGTCGCCCTGGCCACCCAATTTCCCCACCTTTTTAAATTTTTTAAAAAAGATGGTGGCGCCTGGTCCGGTAGCGAGGAGGAAGTCTATAGCTTGTTTCGGTTTGTCTATTCCCACCCGGAAATCGCCATTACCTTCGTTTTCGGCGAGACCAATTTCTGTTTAAATCCTCCCCAGGGAGGGCGCAGAGGTAAAGCGGATTTTTCAAAGATCAAAATTCCCAAGCGCTTTGGCCGTTTCTTGAATGTTGATATTGAAAAAACCTATACCATGAAGGAAATCATGGAGATAGTACAGCGAGTGATTCCGCCGGGTATGGACGTAACTGAATCTATGGTTGCCAGCTTTTTTGGACTGGGAGCAGTGGTTAATCCGTTGCCGGCAGATTTAAAGTTTTATAAGGAGCTTTCCTCCAAATACAAGGAATTCCTAAAGAAAAACAAGCTGGATGGTAAACGGCAAAAACCGGCCAAAGCCAAGGATGGCTCATTTGAATTGTGGTCATATTATCATCTCGGACTACCCTCATTTTCACTCGATTTTTGGACCCTGCCACAGGTGAAAGAGAAGAAAAAAGGAAAACCCGAACTCACTCCCGATCAGTTGGAAAAGATGAGTAACGATGAGTTTATCGCCCTTGGAGAAGAAAAAATTAATAAGTTCCTTAAAGCATCCGGTGCTCCAGACCGTTTTAACGCCAGCATGATTATCAATGCTTTAAAGGGAGGCATGATGACCACCAAGCGGATGGCTGAAACGATGCGCAATATGCCAAAACCAAAGAGCAAAGAGGGCGGAGATCCCAAGTTAAAAGCCCTGCTGGCTTTTGATAAAACTGAATTAAAGGGCAAAGGATTTGTGAACTGGAAATCTTTTAAGCACCCCACTCTTGGTGATGTCGAAATTGGCGGCGAGGTTCCGTTTGCCAGCGATACACCCCCGGCCAGCATGGTGGAAGCGCTGTTGAAAGGGCAGGTGCCATGGATTTTTAAAATAGTGGATAAATTACCTTCAATACGGATAACTGACACAAAAATAAAATCCCTGGGTAACGGTCTTTATCAGGTCTCTGCCTGGGCAGGCAACCAGGGATATCTTCCCTACCCCACTGCCATGGGGCGGCGCAACAACCGTATCCCCCCTGTGGTTATTCAAATACAAGGGCCAGGTATTAAAATTGTTGAGGGTAAAAAACGGGCATTGGTGAAAAACCTGGACGGATTCCAGGCCAAAAAGGTTAAATGGTTGATATATAAGGCGAAACCGGGAACTATAACTTTAACCTTGACTACGCCGATGGCTGGCGGGGATGCCCGCACTTTAAATCTAGGAGGTAAAAAGTGAAACGCTTATTCAGCGGACTAATAATAATTATCCTGGTGGCCATTTTATTGCCAGCAGCAACCTATAAAAACCACAAAGTGACTGTTCCTCTCCGCTTTGACTATTACTATACATATGAAATGGTGGTTGATGCCCTGAAGGCCCTTGGCAAAGCCTACCCGGGATTGACCAAGCTGGAAGCGGTGGGCAAGAGTGAAGAGGGGCGCACCATTTACTGCATGACCATTAACAACCCTAAAACCGGTCCTGAGTTGGATAAACCCGGGATTTATGTTGACGGCAACATCCATGGGAATGA
>CBFDCH010000128.1:0-6761 GCA_965603235.1 uncultured bacterium
AGGATGGCCAAAATGATCAGAAACAGAAAAAAAAACCAAAACAGCAGGAACAAAAACATAAAAATCTGATGCAGTATTTAAATCAAAAAGAAAAACAACAACTGGAAAACAAGCAGAAAGAACAAAAGAACAAAAAAATGGGTGTTTCAGCAAAAGAGAAAGATTGGTAGATGATACGATTGCGAAGGAGAATTTTTGTTGTTGGTCTCATTTTTATCTGCTGCAAGATCTTACTGATTGCAGATATTGAAATAAAAGCCTCAATCAACGCCGATAAAATCGGTTTGGACGACAATCTGGTATACACGCTTTCTATCCAGGGTATCCGCAATCCCCTGAAGCCCAATCTGAATTTTGCTCCCAATTTCCAAATAACCGGTACTTCGACACGAAGCAACATGGTGGTTGGTAACAATGGTGTAATCAACACGGTTGAATTCCAGTATTATTTATCACCGCTCAAAACAGGGAGCTTCACCTTGCCCGCTTCCAATTTCAAGTATGATGGCAAATCGTATCAAACCAGAGGTTTCAAGGTGGAGGTTGTACCGGGCAGTGTGACTCCGCCCAGTTCCCAGCGCAAGAGGCGCTCCATTTTTGATTTTGATCCATTTGAGAATGATTCATTATCTCCCTTCCCCCGTTCCCGCCAGCCTCAGGAGATTGATATCCGTTTGAAGACCGAAATTAGCAAAAAAACGGTTTTCAAGGGCGAACCGGTCCTGCTGAGAATTTTATTGTATACCCGAAATTCCATTGAATCGGTTAACATGCTCTCTGCCCAGACCATTCCTGGGTTCTGGCCGGAGTGGTTTCCCACTCCCAGGACCATCAGCGGCACTACCGAGCAGGTTGAAGGACGTGAATACAAGGTGTTCGAGATTCGCAAGGTAATGCTCTTTCCTTTAAATCCAGGTAAGCTATCCATTCCACCACTGAAATTCCAGTTCAGCATCCTGGATGGCTCCATCTCATTTTTCTCCAATTCCAGAAATACTGTCCGCTCAAGCAAAAAAATTGATATGGAAGTGAAATCCCTGCCACCGGAAGCGGAAAATCTGCCGGTGGGAGATTACTCTTTTGAGGTTATCACCAGCCAGAAAGAAATTGATATCAATGATATATATACGATAAAAATAAAAATATACGGTATGGGTAACATCAAGACACTGGCCGTCCCCAAGATCCGCAACAGCGATGATTATCGGGTATACCCGGCAAAAATATCACGGAATTTTGTTAATGTAGGCGACAAGCTGCTGGGATCGATTGAGGCAGAAGTGCCGCTTACCTTTAAAAACCCGGGCGAGATCCAGTTCCCGGCAGTTTCCTTCAAATTTTTTAATCCTATCGCGGCAAAGGTGGTGGTTCGGGAGAGTCAGCCCATGGATTTATTGGTTACCGGGAAAAAGGAAGTTCAGGAAAGAACCCTCTCCCTGCCCAGGAGTGATATTCTAAAAAAAGGTGAGGATATTGATTTTATAAAAAAAGGGAGTATTAAGGATCAGGGCAAATCATTTGCCGGCGGAGGTTTGTTTGTATTTCTCCTGGTTTTACCCTTTATTATTAATATTGGCTTTTTGGTCAAACTTTTTGTTTTTGACCGGCTGATTGCCCGCAGCGAGTTATGGTCAAAAAGGAAACTTTTAAATAAAACTTTTAAAGAACTACACCAGGTGAAAGAGTATGACGAGATTGCCGGTATACTGGAAACTTACCTGCAGCAAAAGACCGGTCTGGGCCTGGCGGAGATGAACTCGCAGGCCATCGAGAGCCTATTGGTTGAACGGGGAGTGCGCAACCGTGATATTGATCAGTTCATCCGTATTAAATCGGAATCCGAATCCTCCAAATTTTCTCCAATAAAAAAGAGCCGGCAGGAGTTGAAAAAAGACTTAAAAATGTTAATTGAAATGATGAAGAGAATTGATAAAAGGTTGAAATGAAGCAAAAAGTAGTTTTTATTATATTGATCTGTTGTTTGCTACTTCCGCTCCGGCCTGCGGATGATGCGGCCATCTATTTTTCCCGGGCCAATCAGCTCTATGAAAACCAGGATTATACCAAGGCGCTGGAATTGTACCGGCAAGCGGAAAAAGAATTACGTAATTGGAAATTGTTTTATAATTTGGGCAATTGTTATTATAAACTGGAGGATTACGTCCGGGCAAAAATTTATTTTTTAAGAGCTCAGCGGTTAAATCCATCTGATCCCGATATAAGGAAAAACCTTGAGGTGGTTAACCAGCATTTCCGGGACAGGGTTCCGGAACAAAAAGCTGATTTTATAAGCCGGGTGATTCTTAAAATTGAGGCGATTCTATCTCTGAACCTGCTGGCTGTGTGTTTGTTGTTGTTGGTAATTCTATTAAATGGAGCCATTTTTTTATTGGCCACCCGGGGGAAAAATCGGTGGTTATTGTACGGCATATCCTTTTGCCTGGTTTTCATCCTTATTAGCGGAGGGTATCTGCTACACCGCCAGGCCAAGGAAAAGAGGCGGCATATTGGGGTGGTGGTGGCAGAAAAAGCGGAGTTGAGAAGCGGCCCTGGTTTTGACAACACGATCCTGTTCCAGGTACATCCAGGGCTTAAGGTACGCATCCTTAATCAAAGTCGCGACTGGCTGCAGGTGTCAGCATCCGATAGAATTGCCGGTTGGATCGAGGCAAAGAGGCTGGAACGAATTTAGTCAGGCATGAAAATATATTTAAAAGAGGGCATCCGTGAAATTGCCGGACCGGCAGTCATGGGTATTCTGAATGTCACACCGGATTCGTTTTCCGACGGCGGTTCCTTTCTGAGCATGGATGATGCGTTAAGACAGGCCCGAAAAATTGCAGAATCAGGAGCCGCTATTATTGACATTGGCGGTGAAAGCACCCGGCCAGGCTCCAAACCGGTTTCCGCGGCTGAAGAAATTGACCGGGTATTGCCCGTGATTGCCAGGGTGAAACAAGAGCTTGACATACTGGTTTCTGTGGATACGTTTAAGGAAGAAGTGGCCCGGACAGCGGTTTTACAGGGTGGGGCCGATATGGTTAATGATATTTCCGCTCTCCGTTTCAGTACGAAGATGGCGGCCACGATTGCCAGGCTCAAGGTGCCGGTGGTCTTGATGCATATTCAGGGCACTCCTGGTAATATGCAGAATAATCCCCATTATGATGATGTGGTCGCTGAGCTTAAAGATTATTTTGTTGAGCGAGTGGCGTTTGCCTGCCGGGCCGGCATCAGACGTGATAGGATTATCATAGATCCGGGAATCGGCTTTGGTAAAACCGCTGACCACAACATTACCATCATGCAGCAATTGGAGCAATTTGGTGAACTGGGATTGTCCGTGTTGATCGGGCTTTCCAGAAAATATTTTCTGGGCCAGATCAGCGGTGAAACGGAACCGCTCAAGCGGGAGGCTGAGACCCTGACTGCCAACCTGATAGCCATTATGCGTGGGGCTTCAATCGTAAGGATCCACCAGGTTGATTGGGCGGTTAAATCGATTAAAATCCTGAAGAGGCTGCTGCCGCTGTCCGGGTAACGGTTAGTTATTCCCACCCTTTTTCTGCTTCTGAATCTCCTTTTGCAGCTCTTTGATGAAGTTTTGATAGGCTGGTAAATCGACTGATTGGGGGAATTTCTGTGCCAATTGCTGGTAAACCTTTAAGGAGTTCTCCAGGTCCAGGGCCAGATAGTAGAAATTACCCAGTGTCAAATAGGCCTGTTCAATATCGGGCCTCCCTTCAATGGCTTTTAACAAATGGTTGACAAGGGCATTGTTTGTTTTGGTCAGGCTGGCGATTCTTCTCTTTTTATCTCCCTCTTTATCCTGCTTGATGGTTTCAATCTCCTTTTCAAGGAGCTGGTAGGCGTTTAAAGCGAGGGCATAGTGGGCAATGGGCAGCAATTTATCGCTGGGATTCTCTGTCTGCAGAGTTATATATTTTTGCAGGTAGCGTATGGCTGCCTTCAATTCATTCAATTGGGTGAGATTCACCCCCAGGTTAAAGTGGGTCATTGCATAAATTTTCAAGTCTTTCAATTCAATTTCAGGGATGGTTAGGATCTCTTTGAACTTGGAATTTGCCGGGGCATAAGACTTTTTCTGCGACAGGTTCACGCCAACCTGAAACAGGGCTTTGGCAAAAGTGAGTGGTTCAATGTTTTTAATCACAGGATATTGGAGGATTTTGCGATAGAGATAATTCATCTGTTCCCGCTCTTTGGCCTGTTCATGCTGGACGGCCAGAGTGATTAAATTTTTGGCCAACAGGGTAAATGCTTCAGTATAGTTGGAGCGATATTTTACCGCCTGTTCCAGAAATGGCAGCGATTCTTTTAATTTTTTCTGACTGGTGTAGATAAGGGCAATGCCAAAGTACGGGGAGGCATACTCCTTTTCCAGATGGATGGCTTCCTGGTATAACACCAATGCCTGTTCCATCTTGTTTTGTTTTAACCGTTTGTCTGCTTTTTTCATTATTTTGAGCACTTTTTTTGAAACAGGTTTCCTACCGCTATTCTGGCCAAAAGCCTGCAGGCTATGGGGTTGAATAAGAAATAGAATGAAGGTGATGGCCATTATCCAAAATACTTTTGGTCTCATGTTATAAACTCCTTAATTTTATTATCACTCATTATAACACAGGAGGTAGTAACCGGAAAAGTAGCTGGTCCAATAGGGATCAAGAGGTCATTTTTTTGAAAAATGGACCAGATGATTCATAAATTTGAACAGAAATTCAAATTATTGGATTTTTTAGTGTTGATTTATTTGAAAGGTAGATTTAACGGGGCTTTGGGGAGATTTACTGTTTGGCAAAAAACTTGCTACGTATAAAGTGAAAAAAAAACCAAATTTAAAAGGAGATCGTATGGTTAACAACAAACTAATTATTTTTGTTGGTGTGTTTTTGTTGCTGTTCTCAAGTTTTGTTTTTGGACAGGAACAATTAGGTACAGTCATTGGTACAGTTACGCTGGCCGATGGCGGCCCCATTCCTGGTGTTTCCGTTGAAGCGACCAGTCCCAGTATGATTGGTGCACAGAAAGCTGTTACCGATGAGAATGGAAATTTCAGACTGATGGGACTTCGCGGTGGAATCTATGAAATTACCTTCTCTCTGGAAAGTTTCAAGAAGACCACCAGAAAAGGGATTAAGGTTGAAATTGGTAGAAGCTTTAAGGTCGATGTGACCATGGAAACAGGTACCATTCAGCAGGAGATCGTGGTATCTGGTGAAGCCCCGGTCATTGATGTCCGCAAAAGTTCTACAACTGTAAACATCACCAAAGAGACATTCGCCAAACTGCCCAAAGGACGTAACTTTACATCTGTGGTTACCCTGTCGGCTGGTTTGAATCAGGAAGAAGAACTGCTCGGCCTTTCATTTGACGGCGCCAGCAGTTCGGAAAATGTCTTTTATGTTGACGGTGTTGACACAACTACACTGCAAACCGGTGTATCCGGCCAGCGGGTTAACTTTGATTTTATCGAAGAAGTTCAGGTAAAATCGAGTGGTTATTCTGCTGAGCACGGTGGTTCCATGGGTGGTGTTATCAATGTTATCACCCGTAGTGGTGGAAACGAATTTCATGGTTCATTGATGCTCTATTACGATGGTAGCGCTCTGGGCTATGACGAGACCCCCACTTTGAGGGTCAGCCCCTTGGATGATAATGTTGCTGAGTATATCACCTATAAGGAAGATACTTGGAGCCGTTTGGAGCCCGGTGTCGGACTCGGTGGGTATATCGTTAAAGACCGCTTGTGGTTTTTAGGCAGCTATATGCCCAAGTTCACCCGCTACACCAGAGATGCTGAATTTATCACCGATCCGTCAGCTAATGCTGAGTTTAAACGGTCCGTGGATTATCAAGCAGGTTCTTTTAAACTGACCGGACAGATTGCTGAAAATCTGCGCATTTCTGTCAGTGGAACCCTTGACAACCAGGAGTCCACTGGTGATTTACCATCCAGGGATGGTTCCAGCAACCCGGATAAAGATTTTGCGGTCTTCGGTTACAAGTGGCCCAGTTTTACCCTGGGCGGCAGCCTCGATTTTGCCATTGGCAATAACGTAATGTTCAATGCCACTGGTGGATACTGGCAGACTGATACCCAGCAGAAAGTGGGTCCCACTGAACCCCGCTGGTATCACCTTCGCTCCAGTTTCGGCGTGCCCGGCATGCTGGAAGAGGTTCCCAAGTACTATTACAACTATAGTTATAATGACGGCTATCAAACCGTTAAAAACCTGGACAACAAATTGACCGCTACCGCTGACCTGACTTATTATGCCAGCATGGGCGGTGAACATGTATTCAAAGCCGGTTACCAATTTGTGCGCATTGAAGAGGATATCAACGACGCCTACCCCTATCTCTACAACCGCTTCTATTGGGGTGACGAATATGAACATCCCACTGCAGGAACCCTGCCTACCACCCTCGGTTATGTTGAAGTGAGATATCCTTTCGGTACTCTGGCCAATCCTCACAGCTACCGTCATGCCCTATACTTACAGGACAACTGGACCATTGGCGGCAAGCTCACCCTTAACTTCGGTGTGCGTTTGGAGAAAGAAGACATTCCGTCATTCAGTGACCTGCCCGAGTATTCTGATCCGCCTATACAGTTCGGCTGGGGAGATAAAATAGCTCCCAGAATTGGTTTTGCCTATGATGTGTTCGGCGATTCCTCACTGAAGGTTTTCGGTAGCTTCGGTATCTATTATGACGTGATGAAGCTGGCCATGGCT
>CBFDCH010000129.1:0-6715 GCA_965603235.1 uncultured bacterium
CTGATATTTGCGGAAGTCCTGCCTGAGTTACAGAAAATCCTTTATGGATGGGTGATACCGATAAATGGCAGATTTATCTGGCTCTTTTGTAATTCATGCTCCAGAACCTCAATAAACAAACCTTTGCCCGCTACTTCCCTGTTTTTCTTTGAGGTTGTATCCACGCCACAACTGGGAGAACGGTTTATACCCACAATACCCAGGACATTAAAGTTGAACCTTTGGTATTCCCGGATTTGAAAAACAATTTGTCGCGCCAGTTCTCTGATCTTTGTCTTGGCCGGTTCAGCTATCATCATGTTACGAATTCTGGTATTTTCCTCAACAACTGCAGAACGGCTGCCATGAATATTGCCCCGGTCCAAACCCAGGCAAATTAACTCAGGACACGGCATCTGCACAATTCCCACACCCTCCTTTATCAGTATTTCTAAAATATCTTCAATGGATCCTGGGTACTCCGCTGTGCCATCGGAAATAGAATTTTGATTCTGGATACAATGAGCAATAAATATCACCTTTTTTTTTCTTGAATCAGCAAACATATCTATCTTTGACTCCCTTTCCCACTTCCCACCATACCGGTGGCCCCGACCAGGATGACCTTTTTTCCACTCATGGTTTGATCTTCTCTTATGTATACATTTTCAGGAAGATTTTATCAAGCACTCTCTGCGAAACTAAGGCGCTTGAATTGACTTGAATAAATTTTTTATCTTAAGTATGATCTGGTCTTAGGAGCTATTGTTGAGAAAATATCATCATGTTGGCATCCCCACCCAGGTGCACCGTCAGGGAGAAACGTATCTGGAGAAGTTTAAGTTATTCTGCACGGACCACCGGGACAATCCCTATGGCATCCAATGGATGCGTTATGAAGCGGATTGCCCGTTGCCGGAGCTGGTAAAAACTGTGGCCCATGTAGCCTTTGAAGTGGATGATCTGACTGAGGCGATCAAGGATAAAGAAGTGATTATTGAACCCAATAGTCCATCAGAGGGTGTATGGGTGGCCTTTATCCTTGAAAATGGCGCTCCCGTAGAATTGTTGGAATTTAAAAAGAAATAACAGCACCCAATCTATTCAATTTAACCAGAATCTGAGTTCCGGCGGTTTGACAAAATTGTTGTAACAACATATATTCATAGTAAGGTTTAAATCATGGACGACATTCAAATCGAGATTTATCAGAAAATGCCAATATACAAACGAATACGTATCGGCTGTCAACTGCATGACTTTGCCTATCAACGACTGAAAACTTATCTATTGAAACAGAATAAAGGATTGGATGAAGAATCGATCAAACGAGAGATTTTGAAGAGGTTTATTGGTGACACAACAGGAATTTTTTCTAAAAATATTAAAGGTACTTAGAGCGCTAAACATTCCCTATATGATCTCCGGATCTGTGGGTGCAATGATTTACGGCGAACCGCGGATGACCAATGATATTGATATTGTGGTGGAATTGCGTGATGAGCTAATTGAGCAGTTCCTAGCCTCATTTCAATCAGAGGAGTTCTATTCCCCATCGATCGAATTTATTAAATCCGCAATTAAACAAAAATCTCAATTTAATCTAATCCATGTTGACAGTGGATCAAAAGCAGATTTTATTATTAGGAAAGATCATGATTTTGCCCGCCAGGAATTTTCGAGAAAGAAATCTATACCCTTTACAAAAAGCTTTCAGGCATTCACAGCTTCTCCCGAGGATATCATAATTTCCAAAATGGTTTTCTACGAGAAGGGGAAGTCGGAAAAACATATCTCTGATATTATTTCAATGCTGAAAGTATCTGATAAGGAGATAGACCTGAGGTATATAGAAAACTGGGCAGAAAAATTAAACCTCCATGACATTTGGACACGGATTATATCTGAAAAAGAATAATTGTTAATTACAAAAGAGGACAATCCGCAAATTCTATTCCCTAAATTTCGATATTCTTATATAATGAATTTTTAACACAGATATAAAGGAGACAACTTATGAGAAAGATATTGCTTTATACCACATTAATTATTTTATTCATTTTGATGGGAATAAATTTTTCCAATGCCCATATCAAACTTAATAAACAAACAAAGGGTTCCTCTAATTTTGATAATTGGCCTTCATTTAGGGGTTATAGGGGATCGGGAATTGCCCACAATCAGAATTTACCGCTCAAATGGGATGGGAAAACCAGCCAGAATATCCTTTGGAAAATTCCAATTCCCGGCCTGGGACATTCATCCCCGGTGATATGGAAGGATAAGTTATTTATCACTACCGCAGTGGGTGAGAAGGGAGATCCACGCCTGAAAGTTGGGAATTATGGCAGCAGCCCGGATAACCCTGAGAAATTTATTCATCATTTTAACGTCTATTGTCTATCGGTAAAAAGCGGAAAAATTATCTGGGAAAAAACAGCTCACAAAGGAATACCAAAAATACAACGGCATGTAAAATCAAGTCATGCCAATTCATCCATTGCCACTGATGGCAAATATGTTATTGCCTTTTTTGGATCTGAAGGACTTTATTGTTACGACATGAAGGGAAAACTCTTGTGGAAAAAGGATCTGGGCCTTCTGGATGCCGGTGCTTTTGATAGCCCGAAAATTCAGTGGGGATTTGGTAGTTCCCCGATTTTATACAAAGGCAAAGTAATTGTATTATGTGATGTTAATAATCAATCATTTATGGCCAGTTTTGATGCCAAAAATGGCAATGAATTATGGCGGACTCTAAGGGATGAGACCCCAACCTGGGGAACACCGACCATATATGAAGGAAAGGATCAGATTCAAGTAATTGCTAATGGGTATAAAAAGATTGCCTCATATGAGGTTAATACCGGCAAAGAAATCTGGTGGTGTAAGGGTGGAGGGGATATTCCGGTACCCAGACCAATTATCTCTGAGGATTATGTTTTTTTATCAAATGCCCATGGTAAATTAAGACCCATTTTTGTTATCGATTTAAAAGCCAAAGGTAATATTTCTTTAAAAGACAAAGAAACCTCAAATAGATACGTTGTCTGGTATAAACCAAGAAGGGGTTCTTATATCCCCACACCCATTGTCTATGGTAAATACCTCTATGTGGCCGATGATCGCGGTATGCTTAGCTGTTATGGGAAAAAAACCGGAGAAGAGATATACCGATTACGTATCACCGGTGATATCAGCCCCCACTCCGCATCTCCGGTAATTGCAGATGGTAAACTTTATATCACTGATGAGCATGGAAACACCAACATTGTAAAAGCAGGGCCAAAATTTAAACTGGAAGCCACCAATAAATTAGGGGAATCCTGTCTGGCTACTCCGGCAATCTCTCAACAAAAAATCTTCATCCGCACCAGTAAGCATATATATGCTATTGGAAAAAAATAAAGGAAATAATACAACTATTTTTTCGCCAGATTTTATCAAAAAGATATAAGAATCGCTGGGGATGGTTCTTGACTTCTTAACTTTTTGAAATTCAAAGACAAAATTTTTTCAATAATAGTCAATAATTTTTTATACAGCAGTGCGGGTGATTTTGGCTACCAGATCGGCGGTTGGATCTGGGCATCTTACGTATTCGGTGGTGACACCGGCCGGATCTATTACTTTTTCGTACGGAGTTCCCTTATATTTCCAGGACAGGGTCACACCATTTTCCAGGAGCCTGATGAAATCGTTCATGCTGGTTCGCAGCCACGGGCATATTTTGCCCCAATCCTTGGGATATGAAAATTTATCGCCTTTTTTATGGCACCAGGTATCTTTTCTTGCCTCATAAATTTCGATTTCAATTTTATACTTGCGCCTTTTGGTCTGCCCGCCAACACCGCTGATACCCGCCATTGCCGGTACAGCCAGTAAGCCGGCCAGGCCGCAGCTTCCCTGCTTACAAAAATCTCTTCGTTTCATTTAAAACCTCCAATGTATACAATTGAATACGATTCTTTATAGGGGAGGGTTTTAAAATCCTCCCCCTGTGTTTATACCAAAAATTATTTAATAATATCTGCGTACGCGGGGTCCGCCGTTTACTTTTTTAGCATCCATAGCCCACATGCCGCGGCCGTGGGTGGCAATGACAATGACATTTTCCTTGGGATGAATGACCAGATCCTGGACATAGACTGTGGGCAGGTTGCCGCCCAATACTTCCCATTTTTTGCCGCCGTCTTTGGTCACATAAACACCCACATCCGTACCCACATATAAAATGTTCTTTCTAAATGGATCCTCAACAATGACATTCACAGGGCCCAGCTTTATGTTTCCACAGATATTCACCCAGGTTTTGCCATAATCGGTTGATTTCCAGATATAGGGGGTAAAATCATCGTCCCGCTTGCCGTTCTGGGTCATATAAACCGTTGCCGGGTCATATTTGGATGCAGCAATACGGCTGACCCATTTGCGATAGGGGAGCCCCCTCATAATCTCTCTCCAGGATTTACCGCCGTTCATGGTAACATGCACCTTGCCGTCATCAGTGCCACAATATATCACATTGGCGTTTCCAGGAGATTCGGAAACGGTAAAAATGGTTTGGTATGGGATATCGCCTATCTCCTTTTTAATCCCGTAACTCATGTCCGGGCTGATCCGTTCCCACACATCTCCGCCAAAACGGGAGCGGTAGAGATATTGCAGACCCAGGTAGACGGTATCCAGGTGGTTGGGCGATAGGATGATGGGCGCCAGCCATTGGCCGCGAAAATAACCCAATCCTTTTTCCTCAACCGGATAAATATTCTTGGACCGCTCACGCCGGGATTTGGTCATGTCGGAACGGGTAATATGGCCGTAGAACCCGGCGGAATAGACCAGGTTGGGATCTCTTGGATCAATGGCATGGGTGGATCCTTCACCTCCCGGAGCCCTCTCCCATTCCACAGCCGCAAATCCTTTGCCCCTTCGTTGCACCACAGCCCGGAAACTGCCGTGATCCTGCATGGAGCCATAAACCCGGAATAGTTTGTCCATATCAAAAGATACATTAAAAAACTGGCACACCGGCAGGTTATGTAAAAACTGCTTCCAGGTTATCCCTTTGTCATAAGAGATGACTATGCCGCCGTCATTTACATTGATGATGTAATTGGAGTTATCCGGATCAATCCACATGCCGTGATGATCGACATGCATCCCCCGGAGATATTTGTAAGTCTTGCCGCCGTCCGTGGATATGCTGAGTGGAACCCCCATGATATAAACCCGTTCCGGGTCATTGGGATCAACCCGGATCTGGCCGAAGACCCAGCCGAAAGTACCGGAATGCCTCATCATATATTTTTTCGTCTTCTCCGTTAATCCACTCACCTGGGTCCAGCTTTCACCTTTATCATTTGACCTGTAAACAGTGGCTCCCTTGATAATGGCCTTCAGGTTGCGCGTATAGGCAGCCGTTCTCTCTTCAGCTGTCAATTCCCTGGCTACCTCATAGTTATCGACTAGAGCGTAGAGGACGTTGGGATTTGTCCGGCAGATGTCGATGCCGATTCTGCCGCGATGTTGTTTGGCAGGCAGGCCCTTGTTGACGGGCTTCCAATTGGCGCCGGCATCAGTGGTTTTATAAACACTGCTTTTATCATATCCGGGCAATACCCGGGGATCATTCCATTTGAGCCGCTTCCGTGACCAGGATGTGGCATAGAGTAGATTGGCATCGGTTGGATCCATTGCCAAATCAAAGGCGCCTGTTTTGGTGTCGATAAAAAGGATATTGGTCCAAGTTTTGCCGCCATCAGTGGTTTTGAATATGCCCCGTTCTTTGTTATCGGTCCATTCATGGCCTCCGGCTGCAACATAGACGATATCCGGATTTGCGGGATGAACGATAATCCGGCCGATGGTCAGGGTATCGGCCAGTCCCATGTGCTGCCAGGTTTTTCCTCCATTTGTGGATTTATATACCCCGGCGCCGTTCTGGGAACTGCGAAAAATATTGGCTTCTCCGGTACCCACCCAGAGGATCTCCTGATTGGAGGGGGCCAGGGCAATATCGCCAATGGAAGCGGTTGCTTCATGTTCAAAAATTGGCTCCCATGTGGTTCCCTCATTGATGGTTTTCCAAACCCCTCCGGATGCGGTTGCCACATAGATGGTAAAATTTTTCCCTTTGGGCCGAACAGCCTCGACATCGGTACAGCGGCCGCTGATATTGGTGGGGCCGATATGGAACCATTTTTGTTTTTTAAAGGAGGTGTTTTTCACCATCACCTGGTGGGCGGAATACCACTCAAAACGGAGTTTGGGATCGGTATTTTGGATCACCCTTTTCTGGCTTGTTTTTTTTGCCTGCAGAGGTGTTGATAATGAACAAATCAGAAACACCCCCATAAAGATAATAATTCCTGTTTTAAACATAAATGTGCGATTCATGAAGCCTCCCTTTTTTTTAGATTTATTTTTGTTTGATTTCAAACTGATCATTTTTAGGACTTGAAATATGGTTAATAACTGAACCGGTTTTTAACCACATGAAAATGTTAAGGGAGTTGTCAATTGTTGTCAAGAAAAAAAGGGAGGGATTATTGAAATGAGCTTAACTGGCGCTTCTTAGTTTTTCGGACCTTTTCCGCTCATGTATATTGAGCAGTTTTTTCCTCATTCTTAAATTTTCAGGGGTAATTTCCAGAAGCTCGTCATTTTCAATATATTCAAGCGCCTGTTCCAGGGTAAATTTTTTCGGAGGGATTAATTTCACTGCCTCATCGGA
>CBFDCH010000130.1:0-6698 GCA_965603235.1 uncultured bacterium
TTTTCTGGTCCGTTTTTTAACCGGGAGGTTCATTTTCTCAAACAATAATTCCCCCAATTGTTGTGAGGAGTTAATATTAAAGGTGTATCCGGCCATGCGGTAAATTTCCTGGGCAAGGTCCGAAATTTTAACCTCCATTTCGGCAGCTGCCTTTTTGAGAAAGGGAACATCAATTTTGACTCCATTAAATTCCATGGTTACCAGGACTTCCAGCAAGGGCATCTCCACCTGTTGATACAATTCAACCTGGTTCCGCTTTATTATTTTCTCTTTTAAAAGATTAACAAGTTTTAATGATAAAAACGAATCATCAACACAATACCGGCCGACTTTCTCCACTGGTATTTTATCCAGGGTAACCTGTTCCTTACCCCTTCCTGCCAGATCCTCATATTCCGCCTGTTGGTGATTTAAAAATTCCCGGCTAAGCTCTTTCAATTTGTGGGATCTGCGGTTGGGAAAAAGTAGATAGGAGATTACCATGGAATCATCCGCCAATCCCTTCACCTCAATGCCGCCATGCTTTAAATGGAGAACATCAAATTTGAGATTATGTCCACTTTTTTTTATCTTTTCACTGCTGAATAAATCTGAAAAAATCTCTTTAAATCTTGAAAAGGTGATCTCGATTGTATCCCCCTCAGCTTCAGGATATAAAAAGGGTATGTAATATCCCCCATCCATGAAGGAAAAAGAAATACCAACAATTCGCCCTTTAAAAAACTCCACACTGGTAGTCTCCAAATCAAAGGCAAAATGTTTTTCTTTGTGTATCTTCCGCTTTAGATCTTCAAGCTGTTTAATGGTGCGAACGATTGAACAATTGGTGTCTGAGACCATTGCCTCTACGCTTGAGGCAGGGGATATTTTTTTCAGCATACTGTCAAATGACATGGTTTTATATAGGTTGACCAGATCCGCAGAAATTTTATTTTCAAAATCGTTTAGACTGAATTTTATATCCTTTTTTTTCAATTGCCCCAGATCCACCAATTGTCTGGATAGGTGTAATAATGGCAGGTTCTCCTCGATTTTTTTCCTGACTTTTGGGTCGACCTCTTCAATGCGCTCCAATAACGCCTCCACTGATCCAAATTGCTGGAGAAGCTTCATTGTTGTTTTTTCCCCAACACCTGGGACTCCGGGAATGTTATCTGACGAATCACCGGTGAGGGTTAAAAAATCGACAATCCGCTCCGGCAAAACCCCAAAATGCTCTTTTATTCCCTGCTCATCCAGCTTTTGTCTCAATTTTGGATGATATATGAGAATATTGGCAGTAACCAATTGAAACAAATCCTTATCAGATGTGAATATTAGTACCGTGTTGCCCAGATTTTCCTGCTGCCAGGCCATTTGAGCAATGGTGTCATCTGCCTCGAAACCAGGCTGTTCCACTGCATCAATCCCCCGTGCCGCTAAATACTGTTTAATAAAGGGGAGTTGCTGAATCAGTTCTTCCGGTGGTTCCTGTCGCTTTGCTTTATACTCAGGATACATTTTATGTCTGAAGGTTTTTTCCCGCGTATCAAAGGCCACAGCAATGCTGTTTGGCTGGAGTTCCTTGATCAAATTCTCCACCCGGGTAACAAATCCGAATATCGCACCAGTGGGTTCACCAGTCAAGGTTCTCATGTTCCGGTGGGAATAGAAGGAGCTGAATACCAGAAACATGCCGTCAATTAAAAGAATTGTATCTCCCATATCTATTTCCCTGTGTCAATTCCTATACAATTGACATGTCATTTCCCATCGCGGATATTTACTTCCAATTATATAGGTATTTAATTTTGTGGAAAAAATATTTACATTCAGGATTCCCGGCCTAATCAAAATCAGGGGTAATTTAAATTTAAGTATTCAATTACCATTTCATCGAGAGACCGATCATCAAGGGTCTGGGTATCTAGGGAGAGTAGGTGGAGGAATTTTCCATCCTTCAATTCTCCAATAACTTGATCATGCTGTGTCTTCATCATGGCCTTAACCCGTTTTCGCTGATCTGCTTTTCCGGCAAGATGTCCATATGTCATCCGCCTGGAGAGTAAAATTTCGCCCTGATGGTATACCAGAGTCTCAACGGTTGGATTGTTTTGGCCTTTATCCTCGGTTTGGATATGGAACACTTCATTTCTATATTTGATATCAGTATTAAACCCTACAATCATATGTTTATAATAATTTATAAAAACAAAAATGTCAAGTGATACCGCCCCTGCAACAGGCTATCGAACAGATAATTTTAATATTCGGTCTGGGCTTTTAATTCCTTGCGGTAGTGATCCAGTATCGTTGATTTAGAGATTAATCCCTGGAATATACCATCCTCCACAACAGGTAAACTCCACCAATTACCGGCATCAAGTTTGCGCAAGATATCAACTACATTTTCTTGTGGAGAGACCGTCACCATATCAGTTTGCATCACCTCTTCCACAATAATGGATTTTAAGAGACTCTGGTCGAACAAAAATTGTTTAATATCTTCAAGATTCACCATGCCCAGAAAAGTCTTTTCCTTTCGGGAGACCACCGCAAAATAATTGCGACTTGTTTTTTTAATTTTCGGAACCAACTGATGCAACGACATTTCCGGATAAATGGTGGAAATGTTTTTCTCCAACAATTCAAGTGCTTTAATTTCAGAGAGGATGCGGGCATCGGTACGGGGCCGTCTGAGAAATCCTTTTTTAACCAACTCAAAATGGTAAATTGAATGTTTCTCAATTCTTTTTACCAGAGTAGTGACTAAAAATGAAACCAGAAGAAGCGGCAGGATGGCATCATATCCTCCTGTGATCTCAACAATTAAAAAAATTCCGGTAAGGGGCGCCTGCATGGTTCCACTCAACATTCCAGCCATGGCAACCAGGGAAAAAAAACTTGAGCCGTTAAAATCCGATACAGGAAAGAATTGGCAGAGTATTTTATAATAAAACAGTCCAGCTAAACTGCCGATAACCAATGAGGGGGCAAATACTCCCCCTGACCCACCAGAGCTCAGTGTCAAAGAGGTGGCAACCATTTTTAATAAAATGAGTCCAAGTAGCAAAAATATTCCCATGGCATACTTTTCCGATATTAAGGATCGGACAAGCTCATATCCCTCTCCTCTGACTGCCGGTAAAAAAAACACAATCACTCCCACCAAAAGACCTCCTGTCAATGCCTTAAGAAGGGGCCGGGAAATCCACTTATCCAGCAATCGTGAACTCCAGTTCAGAAGTTTTATAAAAATCAGGGAAAAAAGTGCCACTACCACCGCCAAGCCCACACAGGCCAAAATATCATTAATGGATACAATAAATGTGCGATGGGCAAATGGAATTTGATTACCGTTCAACAACCGACTCACAATGGTTCCGGTAACCGATGAAATGGCCACGGGCAACATGTACATTGATGTCCACTCCCCCAGGATAATTTCCATGGTAAAAATGATACCAGTGATAGGGGCATTAAAGATTGACGCAATCGCTGCTGCTGCACCTGATCCGGTAACCGCAACACGAACCAGCTCGTTAGACTTGAAATATTTTGCAATATTCGAGCCAATTGCCGCTCCACTTATCACCACCGGTGCTTCCGGACCAGCAGAACCCCCGCTTGAGAGAGTGATTAAACTGCCTACCAATCTGGAAAAAGAGGAGCGGAGTTTGATATCTCCTCCCTTCATACTGATACTATGAACCACCTCCGGCACCCCATGTCCGCCAAAATCTCTAATAACGTACTTAAGGACAGCTACGGTTAGAAAAATACCGAAAGCTGGTAACAACAGAGAAAGATAACCCTGTTCAGTTTGTTCAAAAACATGGGAGAGGCCCTTGAGAGCCACATTCAGGCCCACAGCAGCGAGGCCGCTGCACAGGCCCACAATAAGACCAATGACAATCAATTGGAAGCGCGTGTCAAGATTGGTAAAAGCAATTCTTAATCGGGAAAAAAGGTCTCTCATTCTTGAGGTGTGGAATCCAGACTTTCCTCTATCCTAGCTAAAAAAGAGAGGAGTGTATCCTGCTGGACCGGTGATTCTATGAGTTTTAAAAATTCATTGTCCCTTAAACAATAACTGAGTCGGGATAGAATTTTTAAATGCATCTGAGTTGTAGAACAGAACAAAAAAAACACCACATTCACCGGTTGGCCATCCACCGAGTTAAAATCGACCTTCTCTTTCAGCCAGAAGACCGGAATAATCGGATAGTCCAGGTTCAGAGGCAATGGCTGGCGGGGATGGGGAATGGCCACTCCTTTGCCAATACCGGTTGATGCAATCTCCTCTCGATTTAAGAGTTCATTAAGAATCATTTCTTTATCAATTTTTATGGGCATAGATATCTTCTCCAGTCCGTTTTTGAATACAGAGAAAATATCGCTTCCCGGTAAATCATGAAAAATCCCACCCCGGGAAATGCCCGAACCGAGTGACGTTGTTTCAACCAATGTTTTGGCATTGGTTTGGCTTTGACCTTCATCAAGCACAAGCTGATGACTTTTGGCCCATTCAATGATCTCGTTGCGGCGAAAATAATACTCATTTTTTCTATGTTTGCAGGGTATTTTCCCCTGGTATACCCACCGTTGAATTGTAATCAGGGGAACTTTTAGCAATTGAGATATCTCTTTGGCTGAAAGGTCTTTTTTCCGTTCCATTTTACCTAAGTTTATCAAATATACCTCCCCCAAGCAACCGGTTTAACAATTATTCAGCAAGAAATATTTCCCATCACTTACTATTGGGGCTATGTTGTGGTACAATGTCCACCTTATGAGGGCAATATTTACCAGGACAAACAATCGTGATGATTTCCATAAAGGCAAAAGTCAAGTCACTGCTGGATAAGTTCAAAACCACTGATCATGCATTCATGATCATAATCCCTATCATAATTGGTTTACTGGGAGGATTGGGCGCGGCTCTTCTAAGAACCCTGATTCACTTTTTTCAGGAGATTCTCTGGGGCAACGCCACCTACACTGCTACCTGGTTCAAAACCCTGCTGATTCCGGCGGGCGGCGCCTTGATTGTCGGTCTCATCATCTACTATTTTTCCAAAGAGGCCAAGGGTCACGGTGTGCCGGAGGTGATGGAAGCCATCGCCATCCGCAACGGCAACATTCGACCACGAGTTGTAATCAGCAAAGTTGTGGCTTCGTCCCTAACAATCGCCTCCGGAGGATCTGTGGGTCGTGAAGGTCCCATTGTACAGATCGGCTCGGCCATTGGCTCCACAATTGGGCAAACATTCAAGTTATCAAAAAAACGAATGCAGACACTGGTGGCTTGTGGAGCTGCTGCTGGAATAGCCGCAGCGTTTAATGCCCCGATAGCGGGTGCAATGTTCTCTGTTGAGATTCTTTTGGGGGACTTTGCTGTCTCCCAATTTACGCCGATTGTCATATCCTCGGTTTCCGCTACAGTTGTCTCCCGCTTCTTTTATGGGGATTTCCCTGCGTTCCTGGTACCCAAATATGAACTGGTTAATCCCGTAGAACTGATTCCCTATGCTGTCCTGGGTGTACTTACCGGTTTTGTCGCCATACTGTTTATTAAAATCCTCTATTCCCTGGAAGACCGCTTTGATTCCTTGAAAAAACCGGATTATTATAAAACCGTAATCGGTGGTTTGATCATTGGTATTTATGGTCTCTCATTTCCACAGATCTTTGGCGTTGGCTATGAAGCCATGGATCTGGCTCTTCTGGGTAAAATGCATATTGGTCTATTACTGGCCCTCATATTTTTAAAAATCCTGGCCTCTTCCATCACTCTTGGTTCAGGAAGTTCAGGAGGCATATTTGCGCCCTCCCTCTTTATTGGAGCCATGACAGGCGGTTTGTTCGGGAAAATTCTGCACAACTTCTTCCCAAACATAACAGCGGGCCCCGGGGCTTACTCACTGGTTGCCATGAGTGCCCTGGTAGCTGCCACCACACACGCCCCGATTACCGCATTTCTAATAATTTTTGAAATGACCGGAGACTACAAAATCATTCTTCCCATGATGATCGCTACCACCATAAGCAGCCTTGTGGCTACCCGGTTACAAAAAGGATCTATCTACACTCTAAAATTGATGAAGCGGGGCATTAATCTTGAAAAAGGAAGGGAGCTAAATGTACTGCGCTCGATGATAGTGCAGGATGTAATGAGAAATAGCATCGAGCTTATTCCACCCAAAGCCTCGCTAAAAGAAATGATCGAAACCTTCATCAAGTCAGAACACGCTTTTTTTTATTGTTTGAATGAAGCCGGAGAGATCATCGAAAAAATCTCCCAAACCGAATTGAGCGCTGTAGCTCCGGAATATGAAACCCTGAAGGATTTTGTTGTTGCACAAGACATTGCCACCCCTAACTTGGTTGTGGTCAGGGAAAATGACAGCCTCGACCTGGTGATGAAAGAATTTGCCAAAGAAAATGTTGGAGAAATCCCCGTTGTCTCTAGCCAGGATGCCACCAAGATCCTTGGTACAGTCTGGCGGATTGACGTCATCTCTGCTTACAATAAAGAGATCCTCAAGCGAGATCTGGAAGGAGAAGTACTTAACTCGATGAAGCGAACATCTTACAGCAACCTGGTTGAGGTTGTGGATGGATTTTTCATGCTGGAGGTAGAGGTACCCCCAGGTTTTGTCGGCAAATATATCAAGGAAATCGGCGTAAGGAATAAGTTTGGTGTAGATATCATTCTA
>CBFDCH010000131.1:0-6658 GCA_965603235.1 uncultured bacterium
TAACTGCCTGGCCGCGGGGATATATCCAGAGAACTGTGATCAGGCCGTGCTGATGGGCCTTGTAAATGGCCTGGGCGGCTTCTCTTAGCATGAGATGCTCAAATTCACTTCCCAAGTAAACAGTATAGCCAACTCCCAGGATGTTTAAACCACTGTTGTTTCTGAACTGGAGGATCTGTTCAAGATCAAGTATCTGCAAAGAAACCGGATCCCTTTGAGCGGTTTTTACCAGGTTTGTCTTGGAGTTCATTTTAACCAGATAGGGAATCTCAGGGTAATCACTGCCAAACATAGAGATAAGCCCCATTTGTGTGGCAAAAACGCCGATCTCGGCAGTACTGGCGATTTTAAAGAGATGTTCCGGTTCGTTATCATCCTCGGAAATGTCTGAGCCGTAAAAATCCTTATTAAGGTGTTCGATTTTTTGGTCGCCGGCAAATAACATCAAACGACCCGATCCCAGCGTAATTTCGTCATAATTACTGAGATATTCGTTCATCAAGGAATTTGGTACATCACAAGGGATATAAAAATTATCTTCCATTTAATACCTCCTGAAGTATTTTATTATCTACATATTTAATAAAAAATCAAGCATAACTATGGTAAAAAAGTAAAATATATTTTCCGGTTTGGACTCTCTTGAATTGATTTTTCCTTTCCCTTACAATGTGAATCTAAGTGGATTAACCCTATTGCCGTTAATCTCCGGACTTGAATGCTTGTACTGACGATTGTTATACTATATTTTGTTGTACTCATAGAGGTCGGAGTATACTTCAGCAAACGGATTAAGGTAGCCAGCGATTTTTTAGTTGCCGGCCGGAAAATCGGTCTGCTGTTAACCACTGCCACACTGGCTGCCGTTCAGCTCGGAGCGGGAGTTCTCCTGGGGGGTGGTGAACTGGGAGCATCCAGTGGTGTTTGGCCCGGCATGTGGTATGGTATTGGCTGCGGTGGCGGCCTGATTTTAGCCGGACTTTTGGTGGCAGCAAAACTCCGTAAGCAAGGGGGATACGTTCCACTGGACTATTTTGCCTTCAGGTATGGTGACCGCAAATGGGTCCGGTTTTGGGGCTGGTTTTCCAATATTCCAAGTTTGCTGGGGATATTTGTAGCTCAAATTATGGCGGCCGGCTCCATTTTCACGATTTTTGGACTAAACTACAAGGAGGGCGTGCTTCTTAGTGGCCTGGTTATCGTTATTTACAGCGTTTTGAGCGGGATGTGGGGCGTTATTGTCAATGATTTTATCCAATTGACGATTATCATGATTGGCATCCCAACCCTGGCCATTGCGGCTTTTATCAAGATTGGCCAAATGGAGTCAGTTTCTTTTCACCATTTAATTAACACACCATTTATCCCTTCGGGCATGTTTTCCAAAGCAGTTTTTATTATTCTCCCTTTTTTCTTTGCCATTTCTATCTCCTATGATGCTTTTATGAGATATCAATCCGCAAAATCCGCCAAAGTAGCACAATGGGGTTGCATCATTTCAGGTGTGCTGGTAATTTTTATCAGTTTTTGCGCCGGCTTTGTGGGAGCGGCGGGTAGACTGATTCTGACAGACGTTCAGCATAGCGAGGTATTTCCACAATTGATTCAAGCGCTGCTTCCGCCACTTTTGTCCGGTATAGTGATTGCCGCTTTGCTCGCTGCCACTATGTCGAGTGCCAATTGCCTGCTAATTTCGTTGTCCGGCTGCTTTTCCAGGGATTTGTATAATAAAGTTTTTCATCCAAATGTGGCCCTTGATGATTTGAAATATGTTAAAGTGATATCCCGGGCAGTTGTGGTGACGGCCTTGATTTTCGGTGTTTCCATAGCATTTTATGCCAGAGGCATTTTGAAGACCATTATTATTTTCAACTATCCTTATATGGGCAGTATGCTGGTACCCCTGCTGGGAGGCGTGTTGTGGAAAAGAGCCACCCCCAGGGGAGCCTTGGCTGCCTTGCTTACCGGAGGAATAATCGCGGGTTGTGCCTTTTTGTCAGCCATCTCGGGTGTGTCAATTGGCTGGCTTAATGTTGATCTGGGATTGTTTGTGGCTTACGGATTTTCAACTTTGGTGTTGATAGTGGTGAGTTTATCCAGCAAGAAGGAGATCGATAGATGAATGGAGATTCCGGAATGGTAAAATGGCCCTATCCCCTCGAGTGGGGTAAGCGGGAGGATCTGCAAGCGGATATTCTGGTGGTGGGAGGTGGAATTGCGGGCTGCTGGGCTGCGATTGCCGCTGCTCAGAGAGGTGCCAAGGTTATTCTGCTGGAAAAGGGGGCCACCGTGAGTAGTGGGGCTGCTGGCTCTGGTTGTGATCATTGGGAGTCGGCTGCCACCAATCCATGTTCCAAAGTCTCACCAGAGGAACTTGCTCAGGCTATGATTTCCGAGCATGGGGGTTACAACAATGGTATTTCTCACTATATTGAGTGTCGGGAGGGGTTTGACCGCTTGCTGGATATGGAGAGAATGGGGGGAAAAATCAGGGATTCGGAGGATAACTTTGTTGGAGCCGAGTTTAGGGATCCCAGGAGCAAATTTCTTTTTGCCTATGATTATCAGAATAAATTTACCATGCGTGTCTGGGGCACTACCTTTAAGCCGGCCCTTTATAATGAGTGTCGAAAGCTTGGAGTTACTATTTTCGATCGCACCATGGTTAATGGCTTGCTTACTGAAGGGGGGAAAAACGGCAACCGGGTAATTGGAGCGGTGTCAGTGAACACCCGAACAGGAGGGATCTTGGTGGTTCGGGCCAAAGCAACCATTCTTTGCATATCGCGTCCCACGCGGATTTGGCTTTTTTCCGCTGCTTTTCCGGGATTATCAGAATTTCGTCCGCCTCAGTGCAATGGGGACGGGCACGCCATGGCCTGGCGGATTGGCGTTGAATTTACCATGATGGAGAAATCGGTCCAGGCGGAATGGTCCGGAGAGAGGAGTTATCCTCCCTATGGAACCGGGAATACCCACAACACCTGGTATGCATGCTCAATGGTTGATGCGCAGGGAAGGGAAATCCCCTGGTTTGACCGCGATGGCAAAAGGTTGACCACTGTTTCTCAACGTCATCGACCTGCCAGGGGGCAGCGGTTTTTTATTAAAGGAGGCGGAGAATCCTATTTCCCCTCATATGAACATATGGGTCCGGAGATAGCCCCTGTGGACGAGTTGTTGCAACAGGGTTTTAAACTGCCATTTTTTGCAGATCTATCTCGGCTGTCCAAGCATGAACGGCAGGTAATCTGGGGCATGATGGTTGGTGAGGAGGGAAAGACGAAAATTCCCATATTGTCCAATTATAAGAGGAAGGGATTTGATCCCCGGAAACATATCCTTCAGAGTTATGGTGAAGGTTGGCGATCTGGTGCTTTCCTCGCCAATGAGCGGCAAATTTTCGGCATACCCGGCGGCATATTTAATGATTGGACCCTGAGCACAAATTTACCTGGTCTGTACGCGGCCGGAGACCAGTTATTTGCCTCAAACTGTCATGGCCATGCCGCTGCAACCGGATATTATGCAGCAAGGCACGCAAGTCACTGGACCAAAAATATGAACCATGCTGCTATCTGCGAATCACAGGTAAAGCGGGAAATAGAAAATATATACCGCCCAATTGAGAGCCGGGGGAATCTGAATTGGAAAGAGCTGAATATGGCGATTGCCCGGATTATGCAAAATTATTGCGGGGATATGAAGAGTGAGGAACTTTTGGCCGCAGGACTCTGGCATCTGGATGATATTCAAAATAACCTGGTGCCACTTCTTAAGGCGGAAAATCCTCATGAATTAATTCGTTCACTTGAAGTGAATAACATCCTCACCAATGCCAAGCTGGTTATTCACTCCTGCCAGGCCAGAAAGGCCAGCGCTAAACATCTCCATTTCAAACGCATCGATTATCCGGATCTGGATCCGGATGAATGGCACAAGTTTATTATTATTAAGCAGGAAAATGGTGATTTGCGGGTGACTGACCGGGACATCAACTATTATGGGGATTTTGAAAGCGAGTACCAGCGACATAACAAGGAATCTCAATCTTATGGAGGGAATCATGGCTGAAGATATTTATGTGCTGCCGGAAAAAGCTGTTTCTCTCCCCCTGGTGTTCAATGAAGATATATGCACTGGCTGCAATTCGTGTGTAGATGTCTGCCAGGTTGATCTGCTGGCTCCGCATCCTTGTCAGGGGAAGCCGCCACTTTTACTTTTTCCCTCTGAATGCTGGTATTGCGGCTGTTGTGTGGCTGCCTGTCCGCAAACGGGAGCCATTGAATTAAAGGAAATTTTAGCAAACCGGATTTATTGGCGCTCAAAAGTTCCTAATGGATAATAAATCTGCCGACTTTACCACCCCTTGATTTTATCTGTGTTATAGGGGATAATCATTGAAGAGGTATAAATGGATAGAGAGGATTTATTTAAAAAAATCACAACCACAAACGAGAAAAAATTGGTAATGATTGTGTTGGATGGCATAGGAGGACTGCCCTTGAATGGTCTTACCGAGCTGGAAGCTGCCTCCACCCCCAACCTGGATAAACTGGCAAAAGAGTGTGCATGTGGTCTTACCCACCCCATTGGGCTGGGCATAACTCCGGGCAGCGGACCTGCCCATCTCTCTCTCTTTGGCTATGATCCCTTGAGGTATGAGATCGGCCGCGGCATCTTGGAAGCTCTGGGTATTGGTGTTACAGTGGGGCCAAGCGATCTGGCCATTCGTGGAAATTTCGCCACGTTAAAGGATGGATTAATCGTTGATCGCCGGGCAGGTAGAATTTCAACCGATAAGAACAGGGAAATCATCCGTTTTTTAAGTGAACAGATAAAAGAGGTTAACGGTGTTGAGGTTAAACTGTTCTCAGGGGAGGAACACCGATTTGTCGTGCTTCTAAGTGGCCGGGATTTGAGTGATGCAGTCACTGACGCGGATCCGGAAATAACTGACAAGCCCATTGCCTATTCAAAAGCAAGATCCAGGGAAGCAGAGAAATCTGCCCTGGTAATCAATACGTTCATTGATCGTCTGACCGAGGTCTTGAAAGATCATTATCCTGCCAACACTTGTTTATTGAGGGGTGTGGCCAAATATCCTGATATTCCCTCAATGAGCGATTTGTTTAAATTAAAACCCGCCGCAGTGGCGGTTTATCCCATGTATCGTGGTCTGGCTCAATTGGTGGGTATGGACATTTTAAAAACCGGCAAGAAAGTTAAAGATCAGCTGGCTACTGTGAAAGAGTATTATAATAATTATGATTTCTTTTTCGTTCATGTAAAAAAGACCGATTCCTTTGGTGAAGATGGTGATTTTGAAGAGAAGGTAGGAGTCATTGAGGAATTTGATCAGATCTTACCTCAATTCTTAACGCTATCACCCGATGTTCTGGTAATAACAGGGGATCATTCGACTCCTGCAATCATGAAATCCCACTCCTGGCATCCAAATCCCTTTTTGTTAAAGGCCCCCTTTATACGTCAGAATCCGGTTGTGATCGAGGGATTTTCTGAAAAGGGTTGCGGTCAGGGAGTATTGGGACAATTCAATTCAGTTGATATTTTACCCTTAATGCTGGCTAATGCCCAAAAGCTAAAAAAGTACGGTGCCTAAACGACTGATTTGCCAAAAGGATTTTGCCGGAGATTTTAAAAAGTATCTGGTATTTCTGGAAATGGAAAAAGGCTTGGCCTTGAATACCCTGCTATCTTATGAACAGGATTTAAATAAATTCCGGCTGTTTCTAAATGATAACCACCTCCACCACCTGCAAATGACCGAAGCAGATCTGCTGCGGTTTATAAAAAAGGAGGCAGTTAAAGGCAATTCTCTATCTACTCAGGCTCATCTGATTTCAGTTCTAAAAAGTTTTTATAAATTTCTGATTGCTGAGGGGAGAATTGAGTTCAATCCGGTTAATGAAGTGGCTTTTCCCAAGAAGTGGAAGACATTGCCAAAATATCTTTCAGTGGATCAGGTTTTTCAGCTGCTTGCCCTTCCTGATACGAAAAAGCCCCTTGGTGTAAGGGATAAGGCCATGCTTGAATTGATGTATGCCACTGGACTGCGGATATCCGAGATGGTTGATTTGCAGATGAATAATCTGTATTTGGATGATGATTTCCTAAGGGTGCTGGGCAAGGGGAATAAAGAGAGAGTGGTTCCGGTTGGCGGGCAGGCGAAAAAGTGGCTGAAGGAGTATTTGCATCACTCCCGCAGCATGCTGTTGAAAGGGAAGGCCAGCGAAAAAGTCTTTCTCAATCGAAACGGCGGTCAACTAACCAGGCAGGGAATGTGGAAAATCATCAAAGGATATGGGAAAATTCTGGGGTTGTCATCTGAACTCACCCCCCATACCCTGCGCCACTCCTTTGCCACCCATCTATTGGAAAAGGGCGCGGATCTTCGTTCCATCCAGATGATGTTGGGACACTCCAGCATTTCAACAACGGAAATTTACACCTATCTGGCCAGAGATAAGGTGAAAAGCATTTATAAACAATTCCACCCCCGAAGTTCCGATAAAAAATAGGGTAAATCAAGAAATCATTTAAAATTGCTGGGTTTATCCAGAAAATTTACCAATTTTCTCGCCTTTTTCTTTAACTTTCTCAATGGCATCTTGCATATCCTTAAGCTCTTCTAGAT
>CBFDCH010000132.1:0-6602 GCA_965603235.1 uncultured bacterium
TTGGGGCACAAAGGTGTTGTAGGTGGTCTCCGGATCCCCCAGCATCGGCATGGCGGTGCGGTCCAACACGGCGTATCCTCTGAGCAAGAAATAGAGGTGTGAGGCACCGTACACACGCATGAACCGCTGGGCCGAACCCCTGACCTGTCCGGCGGTGGCAGCTCCGGAGTATTCAAGGGGATAGGCATAGAGTACAGTGGGCAGCGGTTTGCCCTTCTTGTAGCCGGGCGGCAGGAGAAGTTGGAAGCTCAGGGGGACGCCGTCCTTGCGCTTGTAACGAACGATCTGCTTTGTGATTTTACGCAGCTGGGGCGCAGGATCTTTAAAGCGGGTGATGGGTACACGGGTCAGGGCACGGGTGGCTTCTCCCTTCGTTCCTTTGATCTTCTTGCCGAATTTGGCCAGATAATAATTGGGCATATCTTTGGCGGATTCGGAGCTCAAAATAAATTGGTTTTCGGCTCCGGCAAAGGCCACGACGTATTCGTAGCGGTCCGGAGGGCAGCGGAACAACCGTTTGGTTTTACCGGTTTTCAGGTCACGGAGGTCCAGGAATGGCCGATCACCCTGATCGGTGGCTCCACTTCCCCGAAAGTAAACCCCGTTTCCCTTCTGCCTCAGCACCCAGCGGCCGTTGGAAAGCTGCTTGAACATTGGATTGCCTGGATCTCTATACCGGTCACCCTCATTGAGGTCGTACCACAGGCGGGATCTGTTCTTGTCCACGTCCAAAAGCCAGACGTAGCGCCAGCGTTTCATCCTTTCCCGTTGGGTAAGCATGAGGGTGCCCCCTTTTACTCCCCAGGCGTTCCGCCAGGGCTGGATGCGGTGTTCGGCCCGGAAGACCTCAATGGGCTTTTTGGTGAAGGGCGCATCCAGACGCATCAGCCGGTCATGGTGGGGCACCTTGGCAACCGGATTTCCCTCATCCAGTGCTTCAACCCAGAAGAGAGTATGGGGTGCAGTTGGACGCCAGGCGACCGAACGGGGGCCCTTGGGCACACCATGTATCGGGACCGCATTTGCCACTGGCAGGGATGCAATAGTGGCCACCCGCTCTCCCTGATCATTCCACACCTCGATCTCCATGGCGAAGCGCCACCAGGCCACTTCGTGGGACCAGGGTTTGACCAGATACTCCACCTGGAAATATTTTCCATCGGGTGAGAACCGGGCGGTATAAAAAGGAGCCGGTTTCCCCATGACTTTCATCTTTCCGGTGGCTGGGTTGAAGACCACCAGTTCTGATGTCATATGGTATTGAAAGAGGGCATCGTCATGAGCGGTTACCAGCAGATTGCGGGCCTCGTAGGTGGATCTGGCAGAGGCCCCCGAACCTTCAAGGATCTCCGGTCCGGCTGGTATCACTGGCGGTGATGGAGCCGGTCCACGCTTCGGGATACGGCGGACCAGCAGTTGTTTCTGGTCAGGCAACCATCTTACCGCGCCACCCATCAGCGGGTTGAGGACGATGTCTTTGACCTTGACCACATCTCCCTTTACAGAGCCCACCCACAGACCGATGTGATCGGGGTGTCCCACTGTGAGGGCAAAACGCTTGCCGTCGACGGTCCACGCCACGTCATGTACTTCGGCACCCTTCGGTAAATTGAGGGATTTTGATTCACCGTTTTTTACCTGAACCAGGCGGGGGGATGTACCCCCGTGCGATCCGTGGTGGCTGTTGGTGGCCGGATTGACCCGCATGCCTGCCAATTTGTGCATCGGTCCCGCCAGTTCCGCAAGGGATGGATAAAGAATGGGATCCGCCAGCAGCATGTACTTACCGCCGGGTGCGGTCCATACATAGAAAAATTGCGGGGCGTGGAGCACCTTAAGCAAATCTTCCGAAGGAGATTGCCAATTGGCCGCGGATTCCAGGCTCTTTTTGGATTCCCCGGTGCTTGCTGCCAATATGGTTACGTTTACTGTAAATAGAAGTAAAACTGCAAAAAATAAAGTAAATTTTTTCATTCTCTTCCTCCCTGCCAATACTGGTATGTTGATTTATTGGCAATGTTAACCAATCATCTGTACATATTTTATTATAAAAAAAGAAGAATTTCAAAGGCGAGGGGACGGTCTTTTGAAATTCTGTGATTCCCCACCTATTATGCGGATCACATAAGAGCACCGGAAATGGTTTTGTGGCCTTGGATTGAATCAAGGGAAATGTTAATATATGGTTCAATAGGGCCTGATATTCCTTCTGGAAAAAAAGAGGGCCATGCTTGGGAGTTAATATAATGATAGGAATTGAGATTGTTGGTTATTGTGCCGGATTTTTGGTGTCAATTTCTTTGTTGCCACAGATAATTAAGATTTTTAAAACAAGGTCTACCAGAGATATTTCTATAGTATGGACAGTGATATTTATGTCTGGATTAACATTATGGATTGTATATGCAATAGTAAATAGCATCCTCCCATTACTTGTTTTTGGCTTAATTGAACTCACATTTGCATCGACAATTTTTATATTTAAATTGATTTATAAATAGGACATGAAAATCAGGGGACAGGCGGCAGAACAAGCCGTAAGCCAAAAGAGCCAAAAGCCGTAAGCCGAAAGCCTAAAGCCAAAAGCGTAAGCCGTAAGCCGTAAGCCCAAAGAAAAAACAAATTAAATTAACGAAATATACTTTTTTGATTTTATTATTAATTTTTGATAAAGTATAAAACTTGTCAAATCTTGTCTCCATTGGCTTAGTCAGCAGAAGAAGCCATAAGCCAAAAGAGCCAAAAGCCGTAAGCCTAAAGCTATAAGCCAAGAGAGCCTAAAGCCGTAAGAAACCGTAAGCCGCAAGCTGAAAGCAAAAAACAATGTAGTTGAAGAGATAAATCTCCTTAATTTTCTTTTCTTTCGGAAGATTTGTAGTAAATTGAGGCTGGGGCTAGAGGAGAAATCCAATGCGAATTATAAATAACTATAAAGTTTACAAAAGATCACATATGTTAACCTTAAAAATTTATAAAATCAGTAGAAATTTTCCAAGGGAAGAGCTATACGGCTTGACCTCACAGATAAGAAGGTCCGTATCTTCCATTCCCATGAATCTTAAAGAGGGTGGGCCTGGCTCGGAAGCTTTATTTCACAGGTATGTACGTATCGCCCTGGGGAGTAAAGAAGAATTGGAATATCAATTGTTATTGGCAAAGGATCTGCATTACATCTCAGAGCAGAAATGGCAGATCCTGAAGGGTGAGGTTGAAGAGATAGGGAGAATGTTATATGGGCTCTTAAAGAAAAAAGGGTGATGACGGGAGCTAATATTTTTTTCTTACGGCTTTGGGCTTACGGCTTTCGGCTAACAGTACTATTTATTCCGGATCAATATTTTTATTTGTATCTTGAATTGTTGTGCTCTCATCCAGAGAGCAGGATCTGCTCATTCACGTCTCAATTCCAAATTTGGGTAAAATCCATTTATTTAATGCGAACCAAAGAACCATTATGATCAAGAATAGCAAAATTGATTTCATTTTTCCTCTCTCCTTATTCACAGCAGGTTTCACTCCCATAATTGACTACAAACCGCTCCCCAAAGATGGATCTTTGAAAATCGATAGCCACTGGTGTGGTATCGCCAATCCTATTTTTAAGACCTTTATCCATTAAAAAATTTATATCATGCAGGTTAAAAGAAGCGTCATTTTTGTCTTTTGACTCATCCAGAGTCAACCCCAGTTCGGGGCCGCCTCAGCCATATCCGGCAAAGAAAATCCTCACAGCTGGATGTTCAAAATCGGTTTGTGTAATAATTCCCTGAAGTTTTTCCTGGGCTTTACTTGAAATCGAAATATTCATTATCGCCTCCTTTTGTACTATTTAATTCATCGTAATATCCAAATAAAACGATATTTATAAGCCAAAAAAAATTAACCCTCTAAAATCCTGATAATATCATGAACCCGTTGGTCCACCACCCGGTAGCAGGTTTTGACACCCTCTTTGCGAGGCTCAATTATATCCCGGCTCCTCAGAAGACCCAGGTGTTGAGATGCGGTGGACTGAGGAATTTTTAACTTTTCGACAATTAAGTTTACGTTGCATTCCCCTTCGTTGATCAGGCCCTCCACTATTTTTAAACGTATGGGATGACCCAATACCTTTAATAACTCACTATCCTTTTGATAATTTTTAATCTTACTCATATTGTCCCAACAACGATTCTGTCATTATATCAATATATTACGATAAAACGATTGATATGTCAAGTAAATAAAATAAGCCGAAAGAAGCCATAAGCCAAAAGCCAAAAGAGCCAAAAGCCATAAGCCGAAAGCCTAAAGCCAAAAGCGTAAGCCGTAAGCCGTAAGCCCAAAGAAAAAACAAATTAAATTAACGAAATATACTTTTTTGATTTTATTATTAATTTTTGATAAAGTATAAAACTTGTCAAATCTTGTCTCCATTGGCTTAGTCAGCAGAAGAAGCCATAAGCCAAAAGAGCCAAAAGCCAAAAGCCCAAAGCCAAAAGAAAAAAACAATGTAGTTGAAGAGATAAATCTCCTTAATTTTCTTTTCTCTTGGAAGGATTGTGGTAATTGTGGCTTGGGGCTAAAGGAGAATTATCATGCGAATAATAAATAACTATGAAGTATACAAAAGATCTCACTCATTAACACTGGAAATTTATAAAATCAGCAGACAATTTCCTAGGGAAGAACTCTACGGCTTAACGTCGCAAATAAGAAGATCTGCATCATCTATTCCTATGAATCTCAAAGAGGGTGGGCCAGGCTCAGAATCGTTATTTCATAAATATGTACGTATTGCTCTAGGCAGCAAAGAAGAATTGGATTATCAATTATTACTGGCAAAAAATCTACACTACATAACAAAGGAAGAATGGGAGATACTGAATGATGAGGTCGCAGAGATTGGAAGAATGCTATATGGGCTCTTAAAGAAAAAAAGTGATAATGCAGATGGTTCGAAATGAATCTTTTAAATTGATTGCATTTGGCGAAATCGTAGGCCATTTATTTGTCTCTTTGGCTTAAAGCTTATGGCTTTCGGCTTACGGCTACCTTAACTTTTATCAACCAATTCCGTATGATAAGTGGGAGAAGCTTTTGATCTGTTCACCGGGAGAAAAAGGAGTAGAACTATGTTTAAAAAATTGGTATTTGTTACAGTAATTTTTTGTATGGTAGTATCCTTGCCGCTATTGGCAGGGGATATTTTTCAGGCAGTCAAGGATGGGGATCTGCAAAAAGTCAAGGCCATGGTGGCCAAGGATCCCGGGCTGGTGCATGCCAGGGGGAAGTATCTGTTCACTCCTTTGCATGTTGCCTCAGATAAGGGCAATCTTGATATGGCCAAATTTCTTGTTGACAAAGGGGCGGATATCAATGCCCTGGATGTCAGCGGCAGGCCGCCGATCATGGGAGCCGCATACAGGGGCAAAGGCAGGGTGGTTGATTATTTGCTCTCAAAAGGCGCCAGGTTTGAGATGAAAGATACCCGCGGCTACACGGTCTACCAATGGGCCGCGCTGCGCGGCAAAAAGGATGTGCTGGATCTGTTTATGGCCAGAGGCGCCAGGGTGAGCATCCACGACGCCGCGGCCTGCGGCCACGTGGAATTGGTAAGGAAAATGATCGCCAAAGGTGTTGAACTCAAAGCCTTTAATCCGGATGGCCAGACCCCCTTTCATCTGGCGGTGAGAGGGTCATATCCGCAAACAGCGGACCTTTTGTTAAAATATGGCATTGATGTTAATATCAGGAATGAAAAGCAGGAAACAGCCATGGATGTTGTTTTCGAGCGTAAAAATGAGAAGATGATGCAATACCTGAAAACCAAGGGCGGCAGAATTTCACCAGTCATGGCACCCAATGTTGCCCGTATAAAAGCGGATGTATATCGTGTCTTCTTTCCCTTTGGCATTAAGAGTAATATTGGTGTGAAAGTGGGCAAAGAGGGTGTGATCCTGGTGGATACGGGGTTTTCGCGGCGGGCCATCAAACGGCTGCGCCAGGAGATTCACAAGCTGTCAAAAGGGGAGATTGTCTATATTATCAACTCCCATAACCATTGGGACCATGGCCGCGGCAATGACATTGCCACAGAGAAAACCACAATGATCGCTTTTAAGAAACTGGATAAGCTGGTAGAAAAGGGCATTTTGCAAAAAGGCAAAGGAAAGATGGCTGGCAAAAACAAGGCTGTTTTTGATTCTTTTTATGTACTAAATTTCAGCGGCGAAAAAATAAAGCTCATTCCATATCCGGGCGTCCATTCCGGCCATGACATGCTGACCTATTTTTCCACATCAGGCGTGGTGCACATGGGCGACCTGTTATTGTCCGAGTCTTTTCCGGCCATTGGCAGCAGTATCAAGGAGTACCTGGCTTTCCTGGATAAGGTGATCAACATATTTCCGGCAAAAACCATTTTTATCAGCGGCCACGGCAAGGAAGTTGATTTGAAAGGGGTGGTCAAATACCGCGACATGCTGCTTGAAACCATTAAAATAGTAAAAAAGGGCATGGCAGCCGGTAAATCCATGGACCAGTTAAAAAAGGAAAATGTATTGGAGAATTATGAATCCTATTCCATATACCTCCCCTTCCTGAACACCAATTCCTGGATT
>CBFDCH010000133.1:0-6586 GCA_965603235.1 uncultured bacterium
TAGGAATTTTACCGGTGGAAAATTCTCTTGAAGGCGCGGTGAATGAGGTGAATGATCTCCTGATCTATTCGGAAAATGACCTGAAGATAGTTGGTGAGATAAAACTCCCCATAACCCATTGCCTGCTGGCCACTCCTGATACTGACTACCGGGAAATTAAATTGGTATATTCCCACCCCCAGGCATTGGCCCAGTGCCGGGGATTTTTATTGCGCAACAAACTGGAACCCCGCCCTTTTTATGATACTGCCGGTGCTGCTAAAATGCTTTCAATAACTCATCCCAATGCTGCAGCAGCCATTGCCAGCAGCTTGTGTGCGGAGCTTTACAACCTGCAGGTAATTAAGGAGAATATTGAAGATGAATCCACCAACTTTACCCGTTTCATCGTGGTCTCAAAGACAGCGGCCAATGGGAGCGGCGATAAATGTTCTATAATCTTCTCTACCAAACACGAGGCAGGCGCTTTATTCAGTGTGCTTAAACTGTTTTCAGATACCAGTATAAATCTCACCAGGATTGAATCCCGGCCCTTTAGGCGTGATCCGGGTAACTATGCCTTCCTGCTGGATTTTAAGGGCTCTTACAAAGAGGAAAGGGTACAGGAGATTTTGAAGCAGGTGCAGAAAAGGGCAGAGCTGTATAAATTCCTGGGTTGCTACAAGGAGGCCAAATTATGAAAATTGCATTGATCGGAACAGGGCATATGGGATCGTGGTTTGCCAGGGAGTTATCCGAAGAACATGAGGTGGCTGTGTATGATGTGGACGGTAAGAAAATGGAAGCTCTTCATGGAGTAATCCCTCTTAAAAATCCTGCAGATTTGGATACATTTAAACCACAGATGCTGATAAACGCCGTAAGCCTGCAAAATACCATTTCAGTGTTTGAGGAGGTAAGTTTTTTCATTGACAGGAGCTGTGTGGTGGTTGATATTGCCTCTGTCAAGGGAGAGATCCCGGAATATTACCAGCGTTCCCCTTTCCCTTTTGTCTCTATCCACCCGATGTTCGGACCTCATTTTGCCAATTTGCAGCAGTTGCAAGAAGAGAATGTGATCCTTATCTTTGAATCCCACGACAATGGCAAGGTGTTTTTTAAAGAATTTTTCAATAAATATAATTTGCAGATTTTTGAATATTCTTTTAAGGAACATGATGAATTAATGGCTTACTCCCTGACGTTGCCGTTTGCCTCTTCAATTGTTTTCTCAGCGTGTGTTACCACAAACACGGTCCCTGGCACAACTTTTTCCCGTCATCGTCACATTGCCCAAAAACTGTTGCTGGAAGATGATTTTCTGCTGTCAGAAGTTTTATTCAACAAAAACTCCATTTCTCAATTGGAAAATATTTGTCACCGTCTGGAATTTTTAAAACATGTTATCCGGGCAAAAGATTACGAAGAAGCTGGAAAATTTTTCAACAAACTCAGGCAAAATCTGGACAAAAACGGTGACTGACAAAAAACATTTTCTAGCTATTGCCTGTTATACAAGAATTACAATAACTTTTTAATCCGCTTGACTTTTGTCTCATTTTGGTATATAAGTCTCTTTAAAGATCATGCAGAAATTGAATTTATTTGATTTGTCTATGATAATGCGCAACCCGAATATGGGTCTTTACTAGTCAAGTAAAGTCCTGATATTCGGGATTCATCAACCAACCCAAATTTTTCACCCTAAATCACAGGTAGAATAATTTTCGGTAAGGGGAAAGTCTTTGGGAAACCATTATTTAAACCGAAAAATGACTACCAAGGAGGTACCAATGGAAAAGATCAAAGTAGCAGTACTCGGATGCACCGGAATTGTAGGCCAGGTTTTTTTATGGCTGCTCGATCAACATGAATGGTTTGAGGTAGCCTATCTTTCAGCGACGTCCGCCCGGAACAATAAATTGTACGGTGATGAGGTAAAGTGGATGCTGCCGGTGGAGATGCCGGAACAGATTAAGAATTATAGGATAAGACCCATAGATTCGGTAACAATGAGAGATGAAGGCATTAAAATTGTGTTTTCGGCATTGCCGACAGAGGTTGCCAGCGTTGTTGAACAGGACCTGGTTGACAAGAATTTTTATATATTCTCCAATGCCAGCGCCTTTCGATACAAAGAACATGTACCGATATTAATCCCTGAAGCGAACTGGCAATCGATCAGCATGATCGAACAACAAGGGTTTCCCAGCAAAGGCTTTGTGGTGACAAATGCCAATTGCTCGATCACCGGCCTGGCAGTGGCCCTGGCTCCTCTGCGAAAGTTTTCAATTAAAAGAGTTTTCGTGTCAACCTATCAATCTGTATCCGGCGCGGGATATCCCGGCCTCTCTGCCATGGATATTTCTGGTAATGTGATTCCTTATATAAAAAATGAAGAAGAGAAAATGGTGTTGGAGTTGAAAAAAATCCTCGATATTGAGCCGGGAATATTTCCCCATTGCGTCCGGGTGCCAACCCTGTTTGGTCATCTGGAAACCGTGTGGCTCGAGTTCGGACAAAAGGTTGGGAAAGCCGATATTTTAGAGGCCTGGCAGGATTTCATTTTTGCAGAGCGGGATATTCCTCTGCTGCCTGATAAGCCGATTGTTTATCAGGATAGAGTTGATTGTCCCCAGCCGCGGGATAGTTTCTCCGGCACTCCCCCGGGTATGCAGGTATTCACCGGCGGAATAAAAGAGGAGAGTAACCTGATCGGCTTCAGGCTGCTGGTTAATAATCTGGTAAAGGGAGCTGCCGGTGGTTCAATTCAGAATGCTGCCATATTCCTTAAACAATACGGAGTGAAGCCATGAACAAAATTGTGGTTAAATTTGGAGGATCCAACCTCAAGGAAAAAGAGGATGTCTCAAAGCTCATTGAGGTGATTGAACACTATCCGGTTCCCATTGTAATCGTAATTTCCGCCCTTTTTGGGGTGACAGATATCCTGGTTAAGGCAGTACAGCGGGTGCGAAAGGATGAATATGCCATCAACCGGTTAAAAAAACAGCTGCTAGATATCCATTGTCAGATCATTGATGAGTATGTAACTGACTTTGCCGCGGCGGAGAAGATTAAACGGAAACTGCGCAACCGGATTGAGGAGTTGGGCAAATACCTTCTGGGTATCCACTGTTTAGGAGAGGTACCGGACTTTGCCGAGGATATTGCACTCAGTTATGGTGAGCGTCTTTCCTCTCTTTTGCTTGAATCAGTCCTTAAGTTCAGAGAAATATCCTGTCAGGAGGTGTTGCCGGAAAGTATGGGCCTGATAACGGACGGTGAATACGGCAATGCTACCGTAAACTTTAACGCTTCGGAGAAACAAGTAAAGAAAGCTCTGCACGGAGATAAAATTTATGTTGTGCCTGGATTTTACGGTTTGTCAGAAGAGGGGAAAGTAACCCTGCTGGGCCGGGGGGGGACCGATTATTCTGCCGCTGCCATTGCCAGGTGCCTGGGGGCCAAATCGGTCGATATCTGGAAGGATGTATCCGGGTTTATGAGCGCTGATCCCAAATGGGTTAAACAACCGCTGGTAATCAATAAATTGTCCTACCGTGAAGCCGCGGAACTCTCCTATTTCGGTGCCCGCATTCTCCATCCCCGTACGTTTGACCCGGTTATGGAAAATTCCATTCCAATCCGTCTTTTTGATATTAATAATTTTAAGGGCGAATTGCAGCCTTTAACAACGATTGAAGATAACGGTTATGTAAAAGAGGATGTGGTAAAGAGTGTCACTTTTAGCGATGATCTTGGCATATTAAAACTATGTGGTCCGGGAGTGGGCATAAAGCCCGGAATCATGGCCAAGGTTACCAACCGATTGAACAGTGCCAGGATAAATATTAAATCCATCATTACTGCTCAAACGTCGATCAACATTCTGGTGTCCCTGAAAGATCTCGAACGCGGCTACTCAATCATCAATGAGATAGGTTTAAAGGCAGTGGACGAGATTATCCGTGTGGATAATATTTCTCTGATTGCAGTGGTAGGGGAAGGGATACTGGAAAGGCCGGGTATTGCTGCCCGGGTTTTTGGGGCTGTTTCCAGCCAAAACATTAATATACTGATTATATCATCAGGAGCCTCAGTGGTGGCCAGCTATTTTATTATTGAAAGCAAAGATAGAGGCCGGGCCATTCAGGCGATTCATAAGGAGTTTTTTTCATGAAAAGTATTGCAGAAATTAATGATAAGATAAGCAAGGGAAAGGCGGTTGTTTTAACTGCTCCGGAAGTAAAGGAATTATCGGAAAAGGAATCTGTGGCCCATGTGGCGCGTCACGTTGATGTTGTGACCACAGGGACCTTCAGTCCCATGTGTTCCAGTGGTGTGTTTTTAAATGTTGGGCATACGGCTCCTGCCATGAAAATGCAGCAGGTAACGTTGGATGGAGTGCCTGCCTATGGGGGGATTGCAGCCGTTGATTTATACCTGGGCGCCACAGCTGAGCATCCGGGAAACCATAAGTTCGGCGGTGCCCATGTTATATGCAAATTGGTGCGGGGAGAGGAGGTTGAGATCGATGCCCAGGGTCAGCCAACAGATTGTTATCCTGGCAGGGCCATTAAAGCCAGCTTCAATTTGCAGCAAATTAATCAGGCCTACCTCTACAATCCCAGGAATTGTTATCAGAATTACAATGCAGCTGTTAATTCATCGGGTAAGGTATTGCAAACCTACATGGGGGTATTGCAGCCCCAGTTGGAAACGGTAAATTATTCCGGTTCCGGAGAGATTTCTCCGCTATTGAATGATCCACGCTTGCGTACCATTGGTGTGGGAACCCCGATTTTTTGTTGCGGGGGAGTGGGTTATGTAGCCTGGGAAGGCACTCAGTTTAACAACCAGCAGGAGAGAGATCCTGATAATGATTTGCCGGTGGGCCCGGCAGCAACTCTGGCACTGGCGGTTGATTTGCGGCAGATTCAGGCAGATTTTATAAAACCAGTGGTGATACCTGGCTATGGTATCTCCCTGTATGTGGCAGTGGGCATACCCATACCTATACTGGATGAAGAGCTGGCTGCCCAGGTCTGTGTCAGGAACAAGGATATTAAGACGCGGCTGGTGGATTATGCCACCGGTGATGTTCTGGCTTCGGTTAACTATGAGGACCTGATTGAGAATAAGGTGTCTTTCCAGGGAAACCAATTGAAAGCCAGAACCATGACCGACCTGCGAACCTCTAACAAAATCACCACCCTCCTCAAACAGTGGATAGAGTGCGGAGAGTTTTTATTAAAGGAGCCGGTTCAGCCATTGCCCATGCTGGGGGTACAGAAAAAGTTTCCAGTAAACTAGCGTTTGAAAATTTGATCAGCCGCCTGAATAAAGTCGCGGCATAATCTGGCCGGGTTGTTGCATTACTGGCTTCTTTTCTTTAAAATAGTATTGTCAATGACCAAGACAATACCAAATTAAATGGTTCTTTTTCAGGAGAAAAGGAGAAGACATGACGGTTAACAATTTTTCAGAAAAAATGAAAAAATTGCGGCAACTTAAAAAAATAAGCCTGGCGGAACTGGCAGACAAGACCGGTTATTCGGAAGCGTACTTGAACAAAATTGAGGAAAATGCAGTGATTGCCCCGGTTTCCGTAGTTTTGTCCGTTGCCCAGGCCCTTTCAGTGGCCACTGAGGATCTGTTGATGATCCGCGAGGCCAAAAAACAACGGAATAAAGCCATAAAACAACGTAAGGAGACTTTTCAAAAACGAACCGAAAACTATTCCTACCAGGTGTTAACACCCCAAGGTAAACATAAGCACCTGAATGCTTTTAAGGTGACCATAGAACCCCTGCAGGAACACCGGGCAGTGGCCTACCACCATACCGGGGAGGAGTTTATTTATGTTCTCTCAGGAGCCCTGGAAGTGAAGATTGGACGGACGATCCACGCCTTAAAAAGCGGAGAGAGTGTGCACTTTGATTCCGCAAAATCACACATATTACGCAGTGTCTCAAAAAAACAGACTGTGATCCTGGTGACCATTTATACACCCTGAACGGAGGTAAGGATATGGATTTTGAATTGAGTGAAGAGCAGAGCCTGGTTCAGTTGATGGCCAGGGATTTTGCCCGGGATAAAATAGCACCTCACGCACTGGAATGGGACAAGAAAAAGTATTTTCCGGTTGATGTTATTAAAGAGATGGGTCAATTGGGCTTGATGGGTATGATGGTACCTGAAAATTATGGCGGCAGCGGTGTGGGCCCCCTTACCTATTGTTTGGTGATGCAGGAAATAGCCTATGCTGATGCCGGAGTGGCGGTTACCATGTCAGTGACCAATCTGACAGGTGAGCCTTTATTAAGGCATGGCAGTGAAGAGCAAAAAAAGAAGTACCTGCTGCCCCTGGCCACCGGGGAGAAACTGGGAGCCTTCTGTTTGACAGAACCGGGTGCCGGCAGTGATGCCGGAGCCATCAGCACCCGGGCAAACCGGGTAGGGGATACCTATATATTGAACGGCACCAAGGTGTTTATCACCAACGGCCAGCAGGGAGATCTGTTTTTTGTGCTGGCCAGGACCGCGGAAGGGGGAGGGAATAAAGGACTCTCCGCATTTATGGTGGAAAAGGATGCCCCGGGAT
>CBFDCH010000134.1:0-6585 GCA_965603235.1 uncultured bacterium
TAGATCGGTACCACAATCAGCAGGGAGATGAAAATGGCACGGGGTATATTTTTTTTGGGATTTTTTATTTCCTCTCCACTCTGAACGATTATTTCGTAGCCTTCGAATGCGATATAAGTGAGTCCCATCGCTCCCAGGATTCCCCCGAATCCCTTGGTCAAAAAGGGTTGGAATTTTGCGGGCCAACCCGGATTTTTTAGTATGACCAGAACTCCGGAAATCACAAAGCCTACCAGGATCATGATTTTTAAAATGGTGATGAAACTGCCCCATTTGCCGGCTTCGGAAGCGCCTTTAAAGTTGACATAACCAAACAACAGGGCCACGGTCACAGCCAGGATTTTTTGAATCAATATGTATGAATCCTCACTTCCGGGGAAAACGGAGGACAATATTGGGGTTATGAGTGTGTCGGCTTTGATAAAGCGCAGCGCCTCCCAAAAATAGTAACCAAATCCCAGAATATAGAGACTGCAGGCGACTGCATGGGCAAACCAGCTCATCCAGCCTGCCTGAAAACCGTTCATTCCACCCAGTCCCTTTTTGACCCACATATAACCGCCGCCGGCTTCCGGCAGGCTTGATCCCAATTCAGCGTAGGAGAGTGCAGTTAATAAAGTAACCAATCCATTAAGGGCAAAGGCCAGAATTAGAGCAGGTCCCGCATGTCCTGCGGCAATTCCTGTAAGGACAAAAATACCTGCCCCGATCATGGCTCCTACACCAATCATGGTGACATGGAAGAGGCCAAGGTCTCTACTCAATTGTGTACTGTGGCTCGATCCATTTTTCATGCTATTGTTTCCTTTAGTCATCGGTAGTTAAGAAAATCTATCTCACTATTTTATTAAAATTGATCTTGATTGTAAAGTATGATTTTGCAAGTAGTCATAATTATTGATGGGATGATACTCTAATTTGTTGTTGAATAATTCAATTGACCTGTCGGGGATTTTGCGATAAAATATAACAAAAATGGTTGAAAAAAAATATTTAATTCTAATATGTCTGATTTTGTTTATTTCGCTCTTTGGCGGAACAATTTTTGCCCAGCCGTTTGATGTAGAGCCCATCATCAAAACCAAGGCTGACTACCAGCAGGGATTTATCCTCTTTATGTTCGAGTTGGATGAAAATTATCATATCACAGATTTAAAAAATGGTTTCTTCCAGATCAAGCTAAAAGAGAATGATCTTCTGGAAATTAAAGATGTGGTCTTCCCTGAAGGTGTCATATTTGGAGATGAAAAGGTCTACAAAGGACAATTTGTGGTAAAGGTTTTTGTGAGGTCCCTGGCAGAGGTACGGCAGCCGGCCAAAGTGGAATTTGATGTCTCATTTCAAATCTGTCAGGAAACACCCACAGAAATTTGTTTTGCGCCAAATAATAAAATGGTCAACGTTGAGTTATCGGCCCTGTTTCGGAGTGTTGATACAAAGTCCGGCACAGAAAAACAAACCGTAGACCAGCAGACCGGTCAGAAAACATCCTTCTTGAAAAAGATTTTGAGGCTGATAAACAGGGAATTAGCCAGGCGATCTGTGCTGCTGTTCATACTTATTTTTCTAGGTGGCTTCCTGATGAGCCTGTCGCCTTGTGTATATCCGGTTATTCCGATCATCATGGGATATGTGGGTACCAGGAGTGGAAAGAGTAAACTCCGAGGTTTTTTTCTCTCGCTTGTTTTTGTGGTGGGATTGGCTCTGGTTTATTCAATACTTGGCGTGATTGCAGCTCTTACCGGTTCACTCATCGGCATTTCTTTCCAAAATCCCCTGGTGGTTGTCGCTATTTCCGCAATTTTCATTCTCATGGGCCTGAGTCTGGCCGGATTTTTTGAGATACCCGTTCCATCATCGATTTCATCCAAAGTTCAGAAAGGACACAGGAGCGAGTTCCTGGGGGCTCTGATCATTGGGGGTGTGGCCGGTATTATCGCTGCTCCCTGTGTTGGACCGGTCCTTTTTGCCATTCTTTCCTATATCAGTGAAACCAGGGATGCCCTGTTCGGATTTCTACTTACCTTCACATTTGCCATGGGTCTGGGAATTATTTTTCTACTGGTGGGTACCTTCTCAGGTGTGATCTCCTCCCTTCCCAAAGGGGGGAAATGGATGGAATCCATCAAATATTTCTTCGCTGTTTTACTGATAATCGGAGGAATTGTAATCTTAACCCTTATCACTGCCACCTGGTTTGATCTATTGCTTTGGGGTGTCTTTTTAATTTCACTGAGCATTATGCTGGGGGTTTTTAAACCGTTAACAGAGGATGACAAGTGGCAGAAACTGAAAAAAATCGGCCTGGTATTGATATTTTTGCTGGGTGGAATATTGTTTGTTAAAGCGATCAACACCAAGTATTTCCCGGTGAAAGTTGGAGCAATCGGTTCTATTCAAGAGGAATTATCCTGGCTTCCAACAATGGAGGAGGGAATTGATCTTGCCAAGAGGGAGCAAAAATTGCTCCTGGTTGATTTTTATGCCGACTGGTGCACTCCGTGCAAAAAAATGGATAAAAATACCTTTTCAGCGCCGCAGGTACGGTCGGTTCTGAAAGGGTTTGTGCTGGTTAAACTCGATTATACCAAGGAGAGCAAAGAGGAAGCGGCCATAAAAAAGCAGTTTAAAGTGCCCGGGCCTCCAACGGTATTAATCCTTCAGCCTGAGAATTCTATTGTGCTGGCCAAAATCATTGGTTATGTGGACAAGGAAGAGTTTTTAACTACCTTGAACGCTTTGCCCGGGTTGAAAAAATAATCGCTGCCTTTTTTAGTTATAATATATATACAAATATATGTAGTCGGCTTGCCAAGTGTGTAAAAAATACCCAATTTTGTTCCATTGTTTTTCTCCAAAATTATTACCAAGCTAATTCCCCGGTGAATAACCTGCCGAGCGAGAGGGTAAATAGGGTCTTACCAAGGGAGTCTTGAGCTGTTTACCCCAATATGGAATAAAATCAGACTGAACAAGAGTAAATGGCAACAAAATTGCTTTTTTACTACGGTTCTTGATAGGATGGGCCTATCAGTCGAAACCGATGATTCGGTGGAGTAAAATGACAAAGGACAAAAAAATGGAACAAAGAAGAGAACAGAGGATTGACAAAAATCTTTTGGTTTATTTGAAAGAGGATAATATTGAATTATTGGGTGTTACGGCCAATATATCCAAAAACGGCCTCTTTGTTGAGTCCTTTAAGGTTTTCCCTTCCAATCAAGAAATTGTCATTGTACTGGCTGTGGATAAAGATTTATACGATATCAAGGGTGAGGTAGTCTGGAGTACCCGGGCTTCCGATGACTCCCTGGAGGAAATTCCCAGCGGCATGGGCTTAAAAATTATCGAGGCACCGGCCGAGTACTGGAATTTCATGGAATACATCAAATACGACGAATCGGTCATGGTATAAGACCAAATTCATTTTTTTCCCAATCCTTAAATCAAGATCCATATCCGAATAATACTCCCTTATTATTTGTTGCATTATTTTTAATTTAATGCTAAATTCTTAATTTCGAACGCCAATTATCAAAGGAGTGATTAATGGAAAAAGTGGAGAAAAAACAAAGCATGCTTCGTTCGTTTCCCAGGACGTTCTGGATTGCCAATCTGATGGAGTTTTTTGAACGGGGTGCCTATTATGGCATGAACGCGGTACTGGCAATTTATCTGGTTAAGGTCTTGAAGTTCAGCGAAACATCAGTGGGATTTCTGCAGGGATTTGTATATGCCTTAACCTATATTGTCCCTATCCTGGGTGGAGCCCTGGCAGAGCGGCTGGGGTATCGAAGAATGCTCCTGGTGGCCTTTTCACTCCTCTCTATTGGTTATTTTGCAGCGGGACACTCTTCATCCTATGGCTTGGTTTTTCTTTTCCTTCTAATCATGGCAGTCGGTAGTGGCTTGTTCAAGCCCATTATCACCGGTACAGTGGCCCGCACCACCACCAAGGAGAACAGCGGTTTCGGTTTCGGAGTATATTATTGGAGCATAAATCTTGGTGCATTCCTTACACCATTTTTTATCCAATGGGTTCGAGGTTTTAGCTGGAAATATGTCTTTATTACCTCTGCGGTCTGGTGCTTCTTGATGTTAATACCAGCCGCGTTTTTTTACAAAGATCCTGAGAAACCGGAAAATACCAAATCCTTCAAGCAGGTCTCCACAGAGGCGCTTATGGTATTGCGTGACTCCCGCTTCATGCTGATGATACTGGTCTATTCATGTTTCTGGATTCTCTATTTTCAGATGTTCGGTTCGGTTCTCTGGTTTTTACGTGATTTTGTTGATAGAGCTCCGGTCACTGCCTTTATGAAGAAAATCCCCATCCTGAAGATCTTTGAGTTTGATGCGGAGTTTGTTACCATTGTTAATGCCGGAACCATCATTATCCTGGTTGTGTTTATCAGCCGGATTGTTAAAAATATGAAAGCTTTGCCTGTCATGGCCACAGGCATTGTTATCGGCACGATTGGTTTTGTTTTATTGGCCTTCAGCTCCAATGCCTGGATGCTCATCCTGGGCATCGCTGTTTTTTCAGTGGGCGAGATGACCGCCCACCCCAAGTATTACAGTTATGTCGGTCAGGTTGCGCCCAAGGAAAATGTGGCCTTATATATGGGGTATGCCTTTCTTTATGGAGTCATTGGCAGTCTGTTCGGCAGTAACTTTGGCGCCCAGATGTATGAGATCATACTGAAACCAGTGGTCCCTGCCCCTGGGGTGGTGGCTTCCGGAGCTCCTCTCTCGCCTCATATTCTGGGACAGATACGCCTATATTGGCTGATTTTTGCCGGAGTGGGAGTGCTTTGCCTGCTGGGTATGTTGCTCTACAACAAATTCTTTTCAAAAGACACCGAAGCAGCCAGACAAAAGGCCTGGAAAATAATGCTTGGGGTTTACGCCATACTGGCTATTGCTGGGCTCTTTTTCATTATCCAAACTTTGTTTTTTGCCCCGGTCATTAAATGGAAAACTGTGTTACAGGCCCTGATCATGTTGCTACTCGGCAGTGGCGGTATTTATATTAGCCTTAAGAAAGATAAGGAAAAAGAACAACCATCTAGCGAATAATCTTTATCAACTGGTTGGCGGTGAGGGGAGTGGTAAGCTCCATGCCGTTGATCAGGGTGATGTGGGGCCATAATTTTTGGGAGATTCGCTGGGTTGTGAGATATTGCTGCAATTGTTGAGCTCTCGACACGCGGATCACCCGTACCCTGGCAGGCTGTTTGTTCAAATGGCTGGGATCATTCAGAGTTTTAAAGGAATTGACTGTGCTGTCCAGCACCTTCCGATATGTTTTAAAGTGGCTGTCCAGGGCAGAGGCGAAGAAAGTATAGATATAGTTCCCCTTGCGAATGTTGGATAATAAAACAGTGGTGATTTTTCCCTGCTGACCGCTGTTGTCAACGGGAGGAGTGATATTGAATAGGGTGTGGTAGGCGTTGAGGTTGTTTATTCTGCGAAATCCCCTGGAAAGAAGTTTGGTATTTTTAAATCCCGTCATCTTGGTGTTGGCATATTGGTCCAGTTTTTGTTGGCTGGATTGGGCCATCAGGATGATTACGGCCTGCCCGTTTTTGGGGCCCATCATGACGCGCTGAGGGGTATTTTGTACGCGCCAGCCGGCTGGGATGCGGAAAGAAAATTTCATGCCGGGGTGGAAGAAGCGGTTATTTTGCACATATCCCTGGCGGGGATTGAGGCCATACACCATGCCGTTTATTTTTTGGATGTAACCGTTTTTTCTGATAGCCAGTTGCCGGTCCGGGGGCTGTAGCTGAGCTTTGACCTTATCGATCCGTTTTTGGGTCAGGGGGTGAGTGGAGAGAAAATTAGGCAGGGATGATCCGCCGGCTATCTTTTTCAACCTCTGAATGGAATGGAAGAAGTTGACCATTTGAGGCGGGGAGTAACGGGCTTTACGGGAGTATACCACTCCCAGGGTATCCGCTTCATACTCATTTTCCCGGCTGTATTTTAAAAATAATAAATTGGCAGCGATCTGGGTAATAGGGGCGACCTTTTTTATATCTTCACTCAACTCACCGGCCACGGCGAGGCCAATGGAAAAGATGATGTTGCGGGTCATGGCCCTGGCAGAGTGGCGGGCGTTGACGTGGCCGAGCTCGTGGCCCAGAATGGTGGCCAGTTCAGCTTCACTATTCATCATGGCCAGCAGTCCTCTGGTTATATAAATATAACCTCCCGGAGCGGCAAAGGCGTTTTGCACCGGGGTGTCCAAGACGGCAAAGTGGTACTTGAGATTGGTACGGTGGGTATGGGGTGCTATCTTTTGGCCAATGGCTGCCACATAAGCATTAAGGCGGGGATCGGCATAGACACCGTATTCCTGACGCAGCCCTTGATCAATCTCTTTGCCCATGCTAATCTCCATGCTCTGTGAGATCAACATTATTTCCTTCTTCCCGGTCACCGGATTAACCGCACAATAAACCAGGGTCAAACAATAAAAGAAGATAATAATTTTGCTGCCTTGTTTTAATATTTTCTTCATGAGCCAACTCCTATTAGTATTTAATATATGTAAATTTTGAGATAAATCTATTTAAAAAA
>CBFDCH010000135.1:0-6582 GCA_965603235.1 uncultured bacterium
CAAACACACCTGCAGGGTGATGAGGACATCCATCTGGCTCACCAGCAAATGGCACCCTCGGACCGGTGGCTTATGCACCGGCTTAATATCACTATCCAGCAGGTTACCGATTTTATGGAAAAATACAGGATAGACAGAGCTGCCCAATGCCTGCATCACTTTTTCCGTAGCCAATACTGCAATTGGTACCTGGAGTTTTCCAGAGGCAACCTGGCCAACCTGCAAACAAGAAAAGTACTTTTATACAGCCTGATCCAAATTCTGGCTATGTTTAAGCCCTTTTTTCCAGATTTGTATCGGAAAAATTACCATGAGTTTAATTTGAAAAAATTTTCCCTGACGGAACCCAGGTTTAATAGTCGTTTTGTTTTTATACAATCTTTCAAGCGGGTAGAATTGTTTAAACATCTAATCAAAAATACACGTAGCATTAGGGGTATCCATCAAATTCCGCCTACAAAACTATTGGGAATTTACCTCAAAAATGAATCCCAGAAAGAGAAACAAATTGTAGCGGCCGGTATGGATACCATCAGACGTCTGGGATTTTTCCAGAGGGCGGAAATTGTTTCCGACTTCATTCACATGCCGCGGGGATTTAGGGGAATACTAGACCATTGGCAAATCCTGATCTATTTTCTTGACGACAGTGAGCGGCAGCTGATCCTGCAAAAGCTGCAAAGGCAGATTGACTCTCTCTGCAAAAAAATCGCCAGAAGGGAGAAAAAACTGAATGATGAGGATTTTGTAGTCGCGTCAAACCCTAGAACCGTTACCGGACTAAAAAAAGAATTACAAAATTGGATCAGGAGGGAAAACCAATTGGAGAAAACACTCAATGACCTTTGCTGACACATACCCAGCCTCATTAACGGTTATCAAGTGTACCAGCCTCTCCTCGACCAATAGTTACATCAAAGAGAAGATAAACGAATTAAAAACCGATTTCCCGGTAATGATTTTGGCCGAGGAACAGAGCCGGGGAAGGGGCAGGGATAGGAGAGAATGGCTCTCTGTCAAAGGGCTGGGAGTATATTCATCATTTGCCTTTGATTTTGAGCTGCGGGAATATCTTCATTTTTTGTCCTTGATCTCTGGTCTGGCTGTAATTGATGCACTCCGGGACCTGGGTATGCCCGATTCCAAGTTGCAACAAAAATGGCCCAATGACATTCTCTTTGCCGGGAAAAAAATCGCCGGAGTTTTAATTGAAAACATCATACAGGCAGAAAAAATAACTTCTATTTGCGGTATTGGCATAAATCTCAATTATACTCCTCAGGATTTTCCCGCCAGCCTGGCTGACCGGGCAACCTCCTTTAAAATAGTCATGAACAAGGACCACCAGCCGGACCGGGTCGCCCCCTTTCTGGCCCGGCACCTCTTCCTCTGGCTGGATAAGTTAAGGGGGGGAGAAACAGGACTGATTGTGCAAAAATGTAATGACTACAGTCAATTCATGCTGAATAGGAAGATCACTTTTCAGCAGCAAAACCGCACCATAACCGGCATATATTCAGGCATTGAGCCTAACGGGAAGTTGGTATTAAAAGGGGATGACGGTAATGTACAATACTTTTATTCAGGGGAAATCCAGGGGATTCCCATTAATCCTGATTGAAAATCTTCATCCAGGTGTCTACTTCACCTGGGGTAACTTCAGTGTCAATACGCTTCTGCGAGGCTTCATGCTTGCCGAGCTGGCGATAAGTGCGCCGTAATTCGAAATAAAATTCAATTGAATTAACGGTTTTTACCCCTTTATCCTTTGCATAGGACTTCAATTCCCTGTCCGAGGTAACCAGAATTACATCCCGTAAGCTGGTGTACACCTCCAGAATCCGCCGGATTTCGTCATCGGCCGTGCTGCCGTATTGGGGGTAGCGTATGGTGAATTTTCTTGACCTCACATCCTCATGGATATCATTATCCGGTGCTCCATCAAAAACCAATACCACCTTGTTCTGTTTCTTTTCCTGGAATTTTCGGATAAAATAGGAAATTTTATTTCTGGCTTCTGGATCGGTCAATACAATATCGGGCGAGGCGCCGATTAAATTATTTCCATCAATAATATAGGGCATTTAAATTTCTATTGATCCTCCTGGTTGAATAATGGTAACCTGACTGTTGGTGCCCACCATCTCCTTAAACTCATCCGGGGATGAGGTTATTGCTGGAAAAGTGTTGTAATGAATCGGTACAACTCTGGGTATTTTTAACAACTCAACTGCCTTGGCCGCCAGACGTGGGGTCATATTAAATCTACCGTCAATTGGTAAAAATCCAATATCCGGTTGATACATCTCACCAATCAGCTCCATCTCAACCGTCAATCCAGTGTCCCCGGCGTGATATACCTTTTTCCCATCCATGGTTACCACCACTCCCACAGCGGTACCACCAAGTCCGCCAGTATGAAAAGCAGGCACCATGTCCACGGTGACTCCCGCAATAATTACTGATCCACCCACATTCATTTTCTCTGATGTAATACCCTTGTCAGCGGCAGCTTCTGCGATTTCATAAAACGACACCAGAGTGGCCCCGGTCTTTTGGCACAGAGAGAAACTATCGCCCAGGTGATCACCATGATCATGCGTAACCACCACAACATCCGCTGTATTTATCTCATCCATGGAGAGTGAGGCGGCAGGATTCCCGGTAAGGAAGGGATCGATAAAAATAGTTTTACTTCCTTCCAGTTTTAAGGCTGAATGGCCAATCCATGTGATTATCATCGTTTCCTCCTCAACCAGGGGGCCATAACATTTCCCTGCCCCCCAAAATATGAAGATGGAGGTGAAAAACTGTCTGGCCAGCTTGTTGGCCGGTATTTATTACAAAACGATAATCATCGATTTTGAGGCGACGGGCCACCTCCTTACCTGCCTGGAAAAGATGACCAATCAGATTGCTATCCTCAACATCCTTGATGGATGCATAATGAGTCCTTGGGATAATCAGTGCATGAATGGGAGCTTGCGGATAAAGGTCAGTAAAGGCCACGACTTCATCATCTTCGTATAAAAGGGCGGTATTTAACTGACCGGAAGCAATCTTGCAGAAAATACATTCATCCATATTTCGCTCCTTAAATAATCTTTATCCTGGCTCCCAGTTTTTTTAATTTTCCCGGCATACCTTCATATCCCCGGAAAAGCTGGTAAGCATTTGACACCACAGTCTCCCCATTGGCGATTAATCCGCCCAGAACAAGTGCAGCCGATGCTCTTAAATCTGTGGCTTTAATCTCTTTACCCGACAACTCACTCCTGCCTCTGATCAAGGCCACATCGCCTGTCACCTCAATGTTGGCTCCCAGTTTATTCAACTCTCTGGTATGTTGAAAGCGGTCATTGAAAATATTCTCTTTAATTGAGGAGACTCCATCTGCCTGGGTAAGCAGGGTGGTTAACTGGGCTTGCAGATCTGTGGGAAAACCAGGGTAAGGAAGGGTTTCAACTTCTATTGGAGACAATCTGTCACTCCCCTGCACCTCAATGGTATTGCGTCTGGCGATAACCTTGATGCCAATGGTTTTAAGCACCTGTAGCAGGCTGCCGATATACTCCCGGTTGCTGTTTGCTACAATAATATGATTTCCTGAAAAACAACCGGCAATGACATATGTGCCCATTTCAATTCGGTCTGGTATTATGGTATGCCTGGTTCCTGCCAGCCTGGTTTGTCCCTTAATGGTCAGGGTTTCACTCCCTTTGCCCTTAATATCACCACCCATCTTCAGCAACAGATCTATCAAATCACCTATCTCAGGCTCCAGAGCGCAATTATGCAGGACCGTGTCCCCTTCAGCAAGCATGGCAGCCATCACTAAATTTTCAGTGCCAGTGACAGTTTTGCCGGGGAAAGTGTACTCAATACCCTTCAATTTAGAGGTCCTGGCCAGAATATAATCATTGTCTATCTCTATCATTACTCCCATACGGCGCAAGCCATCCAGATGAAAATTAATCCTGCGGTCCCCGATCGAACAGCCTCCGGGAAGGGAGACTTTGGCATAACCATTGCGGGCCACCAATGGGCCGAGCATTAAGATTGGAGCCCTGGAGGTTTTTACTAGTTGCTTGGGGACCAGGCTCGATCGGATGGCAGGTAATTCAATGCTTACATTTCCTCCATCCACCTGCGCCTGTGCTCCGAGCCGACTCAGCCCTTTGATCATCACCCTGATGTCTTCCACCTCGGGGACACAGCTGAAAGAAAACGGATCCTCGCTCAGAATGACCGCAGCCAGTTCCGGAAGTGCGGCGTTTTTTGCACCAGAGACTTCAACAGTGCCGCGCAATCTTTTTCTGCCAGATATTAAGATTTTTGAACCTATCATGAAAGGTTAATTATACCTGGATTACAACCCTTTTTCAAGGGGTTTTAACCAATATTGCTTAGCCTCGGCCCTTCCAAGTCCCGACAGCCATAAAAAATATAAAAAAAAAGAGGAGGGGAAAACCCTCCTCTTTGGTTTTAATAGAAAATAAGTGAATCTAGCGGCGTCCGCTTCGGGTCCGCTTTTTTCCCTCTCGAAATCTTCTGAAGGCTCTATGCCTCATTTTCTTCTTCAATTCCTCCAGCTTTTTAACCTGATCAGCGGTTAGCACACTCTTCACATCCAACAGAAAATTGAGTCGATCCAATTGCAGATTGGTTTGCAGGGCTGCCACGCTCTTTACCAGTTTGGCCAGCTTATTTCTGTCAATGTTGTCACCCTTTAAATAGGTGTCGAATTTCATCTTCTGCACCTTCACTTCTGTTTTCCCCCTGAGTTGGGTTTCAGCAAAAGCGGCCTGCATCTTTTCAATCTTTTTGATCTGCTCTGCAGACAAACTAATCTGATCTTTAAGGTGCAACAACATTCTGCAGGAATAGAGATTTTTCTCAGCCATGTGCATACCGAACCGTGCCCGTTTCCACACGTCGCCCCGTCGTTGCGCTGCATCCAGCGATGGTAACAGGGTCATGACAAACATTACGGCCAGCAATAGGGCCACGTTCTGTTTTTTCATTTTATCCTCCTGACAATGATTTTTTTCATTTGCTTGTCCATTTCATCCTTATAACAACAGAACAGGTCAAACCTTGCATGCCATCTTTCAACTCTTCAGTAAAGAGCAATCGGAATCTCTCAACCCCATTCATCGGGAGGCTGAAGATTTGAATTTGAACTTTTTCTTTTCAGCTTGTTTTCTGACCGTTTTGATAAGTACAGTATCCAGAGTGGAATGCTGAGCTGTTTCCTTTTTTTTGCTGGCCAGGTGTTTATCACGCTCACTCTTCAACCGCCTAATCCTTGACTGCAGGTTTTTTCTCTTTTCAGCCATTTTTCGCAAATAGACACGGCGCTCCTTTTGATCCATACTCTGCATCTCCTGCGGCAATTGTTCATCCTTTAACTCTTCAACCTTTACCTTACCCTCTTTTTCGGCATCCACCAGGTCCCAGCCGCTGTTGGTGTATTGTTTGGAAGCCTTGGTAATGGAACGCTGTACCATGACCGATTCATTCATAGCAAGGGCATTGCGATCCTGCTTTGACTGCCGTTCCTTCTTGCCCTTGCCGCCGCGGCCAAAAGCAATATAGGTTTTGTTCAATTCCTGGCCCAGAACAACAAGCTCTTTATCCTGAGGCGCTTGCAGGTGGACAATTTTCTGATTATGGTTGATACTCATGTACTGACCATCGGCCAGTTCCGCACCGTGTTGCCAGAATGTCCGGACTCCCTGCTGATGATTTCCGCAAAAGATGGTGTTCACAATCACCCCTTTGCTGATTGAATCCGCGCAGGCCTGGCGGTAATCGACATTTCCCTGGGTAAAAGGCTCATTGCCGGCAATAAAAATAACTTTATAATCACTCTGACTGGAACTCCATCGCAACTCCTGAAGGCTGGATCTGATGACGCGGCCGCAATATTCGCTGCCGCCGTTGGTCCTCAACCTGAACAACTCCTCGGAAATTCTATCCAGGTCAGTAGTTAATGGCACGATCATACGCATAAATCCTTCAGAAACAGGCAAAGAACTTTTGCCATACTCGTAGAGAGCTACTTCCACACGGGGACTCCGGCGCCATTTCCGGGCCATTGCCATCTCATTTACTATCTTCCACAACTGGGTTTTGGCTTGTTCGATCAACCCCTCCATGCTGCCGCTGGTATCAAGCAGAATCGCCAATTGAATCAAGGGCTGTTTCACCGGTTTCCTGGCCATCAGGCCGGAACTGCTAATTGCTACAACTACCAAAAAAATCACAATCATCTTTAATGTTTTCATTTGTATCCTCCTGGATTTTTTCTTTTTAATGCACATACCCCTTCAGTCGGACAATACTCTATTCTACCCCACCCACCTCAACATAAATCTCATCTCTAAAAATATGGGAGGAGTGTCATCAATAGTAATTGATCCCCCCAGGGGCAACAATATACTTGTGGAGTGAAAAGATAAATTCAACCATTCTAGATCCCCCGGGTTTAAACACGGTAGAAGCAGATTAAAATTTTTTAAGGGGGAAAAATAAACCTTATCGGATAAATTTTGGTATAATATCAATCTGTTTTTACAG
>CBFDCH010000136.1:0-6575 GCA_965603235.1 uncultured bacterium
AAAAAACTCTATTCCGGGTTTCGGCTTGGTGATGCCAAAACCTCGGTTTCCATGACCATCAACGGACCTGCAGCAATCATGGCCTCTTTTTTTATGAATGCGGCCATTGATCAGGAGTGTGAAATACACATCAAAGAGAATGGATTGCAGAAGCAGGTAGAGGGAAAAATTGCTGATATTTATAAAAAGAAAGGTGTGGAACGGCCGCTCTACCAGGGTAAATTGCCCCGCGGACATAATGGGCTTGGATTGATGCTGCTGGGAGTTGCCGGCGACCAGGTCTTGCCGCAGGATGTTTATGACAGGATAAAAAAGGAAACCATGAGCAGGGTGCGGGGAACGGTTCAGGCCGATATTCTGAAAGAGGATCAAGCTCAGAATACCTGCATCTTCTCCACCGAGTTTGCCCTGAAAATCATGGGTGATGTTCAGGAATTTTTCAACCAGCATCAGGTGAGAAATTTTTATTCCGTATCCATATCGGGTTACCATATTGCCGAGGCCGGGGCAAACCCCATCACCCAGCTTGCGTTAACCCTGTCCAATGGATTCACCTTTGTGGAATACTATCTCTCCAGAGGTATGGGTATTAACAAGTTTGCCCCCAATTTATCCTTCTTCTTTTCCAATGGCATTGATCCCGAATACGCGGTGATTGGCCGTGTAGCCCGCCGAATATGGGCCAAAGCCATGAAGCTTAAATATAAGGCAAATCCACGGGCTCAGATGTTGAAATACCATATTCAAACATCGGGCCGCTCCCTACATGCCCAGGAAATCGGATTTAATGATATCCGTACAACCCTGCAGGCTCTCTATGCCATCTATGACAATTGTAATTCCCTGCATACCAATGCTTATGATGAGGCCATAACTACACCCACTGAAGAATCCGTACGCCGGGCCATGGCTATACAATTGATCATCAACCGGGAACTGGGATTGGCAAAAAACCAAAATCCCCTGCAGGGTTCCTTTATAATTGAGGAGTTAACCGACCTGGTGGAAGAGGCGGTATTGATAGAATTCGACCGTATCTCGGAACGGGGCGGTGTTCTGGGCGCCATGGAGACCAACTACCAGCGGGGCAAAATCCAGGAGGAGTCCCTTTACTACGAACAATTGAAACAGACCGGTGAATACCCAATCGTGGGTGTTAATACATTCCTCTCCCCTGAAGGATCGCCCACTATTGTACCTGATGAAGTAATACGGGCCACAGAAGAGGAAACACAATATCAGATCAGGATGCTGGCTCAATTGCACCAGCGCGACCAGCAGCAAAGCCAGGAACAATTAGACGATCTTCAGCAGGCGGCGGTAAACAATAAAAATATTTTTGCCAAATTGATGGAAGTGAGTAAATACTGCTCAATCGGGCAAATCACCCATGCCCTTTACCAGGTGGGTGGACAATACCGCCGCAACATGTAATCCTTCTACCATTGGGGTACCGGGAAGGGGATTGGTTGGTATAAGAGGTTATTTTGGGGTAATTTTAACAGGAGGTAAGGGGAATATGATTCGATTAAAAAAAATCAGCCAGGCAGCCGTTATATTGATTCTTTTACTGGCGGTTTCAGGTATGAGTCAAAACTTGATTGCCAAACGAAGCTCCAGCCGAATTAAAAGGTATAAAAAAGAAGCTGTGGCGGTAATAGATACTCTGGAAGGTGAGTTGAACACAGCTGCGCGAAAGATTTGGGAATTTGCCGAACTGGCTTTAAAAGAGTACAAATCCTCGGCATATTTGGCCAGCATGCTGACCAAAGAGGGATTTAACGTACAAATGGGAAGCGGAGGACTGCCGGTTGCTTTTGTTGCCACTTTTGGTGAGGGTGATCCTGTAATTGGTTTTCTGGGAGAATTTGATGCATTGCCCGGATTGTCGCAAAAACCGGGAGAATCGAGTCAGCAGGCAATAAAATCAGGAGCCCCGGGTCATGGCTGCGGTCATAATATTTTTGGGGTCGCTGCAGCGGGTGCAGCCATTGCTGTTAAACGAATTATGCAAAAAAATAAATTGAAGGGTACAATAAAGTTTTTTGGCTGTCCGGCTGAAGAGACGGTGGAGGGTAAGGTGTATATGGCCAGGGACGGGGCCTTTAACGGCCTTGATATATGTTTTGACTGGCACCCCTCCAGTAAAAACCAGGTCAGTTTAAAGACCAGCAATGCTTTGAATAACTTTGAGGTAATTTTTCGCGGTAGAACCGCACATTCCGCCGGAGATCCCTGGAACGGCCGCAGTGCCCTGGATGGGGTTGAATTGCTAAATCATGGCCTTAATTATCTTCGCGAGCATGTTAAACCAACGGTACGCATCCATTATGTAATTCCCTCGGCCGGCCTTGCTCCCAATGTGGTGCCTGACTATGCCAGGGGCTGGTATTACGTCCGCGGCAAGGACCGGCAGGAGGTGGAGGAGGTTTTTGCCAGGGCAAAAGATATTGCCAAGGGCGCTGCCCTGATGACAGGCACCACTCATCATATTCATATCCGTACCGGAGTATATAATTACCTCAAAAATCGAGAGGTTGCTCGTTTGTTGTACACCAATTTGAAATGGGTAGGGCCACCTGCTTTTACCCCGGAAGAACAGGCCTATGCCAGGCAGATGCAAAAAACGCTGGCCAGAAAGGAAGATGGCTTTAGTGTCAAAATTGAGCGTTTTGAAGAGCCCCGGGGGTATTGGGGAGGGGGATCAACCGATGCCGCGGATGTTAGCTGGCTGGTGCCCACCGCCTCATTTAATGTGGCCTGCTGGCCCCTTAATGTCCCCGGGCATAGTTGGTGTGTGGCAAGTTCGGCGGGTTCTTCTCCGGGTTTTCGCGGTATGCGTGTAGCCGCTAAGGTATTGGCTGCTTCAGGGATTGAAGCCTTAATCAATCGTTCGATAATTGAAAAGGCAAAGCAGGAGTTTAAAAAGGCCACCGCTGATTTTGTTTATAAAGCTGCGATTCCCAAGGGGCAAAAACCGCTGATCAGAACAGGAGAGGGTAAATAGTCAAGAGGAGATACGGTAACTGCTTGACAAATGGGAACTTCTAAATATAATTGATATTATCAATGGGCAGGGCATGGATCATTTATGATACATGGGAAATGAAGCTGCCGGGTGAAAATGAGAATTTTTAATCAGACTGACTATTACGATTTTGAACAGCAGGTCTTTAAGCAAATCGAAACAAAGGTTTTCAATGAAGAAGAGTCAATCATCAAAAATGTCAATGAAGAAGAGTATCTGGAGGGGATCTATAAAAGCTATTCTTTACAGCCGCTCCAGTTGAAAATTGACCATATCATCAGTAAAGGGCCCAAAGTTGATTATATTAACAACATGGGGGTTTATCTATTCAGAATAAAGATCCCTTATATCGGCTCCAAAGAATTGTTGGAGGTAAAACCGGATGGCCTTGTATCCCTGGACCTGGAGGGAGAGATTGATGATGCCAACAATATAATTGACACCTCAATCATCACCATGAATCCGGACCGTGTTGAGTTTGATACCAAAAAGAGGAAGATATTGAGGGATATGGCAGCCAATGTGCGTCGTTTAAACAGGAATGTGGAGAAACTGAACCGGGCTCTGCCCTCCTTTATAAAAAATATATTCACTCAAAGAAAAACTTATATACAAAAGCTGAACCAGACTCCATTGCCAGCTGGAGTGAAAATTAATGAGGATACCAACCACTTTTTTTATTTCCGCCCCATAAAGATAAAGCCGATTATGAAAAGCGGCAGTAGTGGCAAAAAAGGGAAAAAAACAACAGAGCCGATTCTGCACGAGTTTATCTTTATGGATATCAAGAAGACGATATTCGGATTTCTCAAGGTGCTCGAAAGAAAACCTTCCACATATCTGAATAGGAATGAAGAGGACTTTCGAAATATATTATTTGCTATGCTCGAATACCGTTACCAAAGCACTTCCTCGACAGGAGAGACCTTTTATCCTGAGGGAAACAGCAGCATTTCTATCAGAAGCGAGGATGACACCAGTATTTTTGTGGTTGACTGCCGTATCTGGAATGGTAAAAAAAGATACCTCGATTCTCTGGAGCAACTGCTAAAAGGGCTGTTATGGGATGATTCCAAAGCCATCCTCGTCCAATTTGTGGACCGCAAGGATTTTACCAATGTGGTTGCCACGGTGCAGGATGAAACAAAAAATCTCAGCTACTGCATTGAACAAACCAATGTCACCAATGAGACCTCTTTTTCATTTCTATTCAAACTGCCGGAAAACCGCAACAAAAGAGCCATGGTTGAAGTGATGCTCTTTCATACTCCCTCGGACCTATAAGGGAGCCGGTTCGTTTATTTAATCTATAAATTATTTTTTTGGTGGCCGTCTACAAAGTGACAGCCGGATCTGGTAAACACTCCATTTTCCTCAAATCCAATGCGTATCTCATCCCCGTTCCATTCGGGAATATTGGCATACACGCTGAACTCAATGGCATAAACTGTATTGGCGTACAGGGGATATTCGCCTCTTAATTGAAATCCTTCAGGAGCTGATTCCAGCGGGCGGGCCTCCATTGGCGGGCCGGCGCCATGACCGTGAAATCCAATGGGGTGGGAGTAGATCAAAGGCCTGAGTCCGGCTTCTTTCCCCCTTTTCATAGCTGCCGCCACAATGGCATTGCCGCTACGTCCCGTTTTGAACTCGTTCATGAAAATTTCAGCCAATTGATTGGCTTCAGCCAAGGCCTTTTTTAATCCGGCTGGTGCGTCGCTTTCTCCGATTTTACAAACATAGGCCTGCCATTGCATATCCGTACATAGTCCCAGGTAAACGATGCCCACATCACAATGCACCAGGTCTCCGCGCCGTATCACCCGGTCGGCTTTGGGGAATTTGGCAGCCATATCTTTGCATCTTTGTATTGATATTGAGGGTTGAAACCAGGTGGTGAGACCCAGGTCTGTGATCCGTTGCCGGATCCACCAAACCACCACATGGGTAGAGGTGATATCAGGCGTAATCACCCGATTGGAATAAAATTCGGCGATGATATCGTGAGCAATACCACAGATATGGCGGTACACACTCAACTCCTGCGGACTGCGGGTCTCCAGCCAGCCAATGCACAAATTTTCAGCAGATACCAGCTTGGCTGAAAATGTTGAGCCGAGCGCACGCCTGAGTTTTTTCTCCAAAGAGGCGGACAAGCCATCGCCAAAGGCCCATTTTTTTGAAACATTGATGCCGATTTTTTTTGGTTTTAATTTTTTAATTACCCGGGCCAGGCTTTCAAATTGTTTGATTTTCTTGTTCTTCCAGGTTCCCTGGTACCACTTTCCCATGCCGTAATAGCTGCCGGAGAGCCGTTGCACCCCCTTTTTTTCTCCCTGGTCGTGGAACATTAGGATGGTGGTTCTGCGGGCATTCATAATCGGTCGGGGAACCAGGCTGAGGTAAACCGGATCCTCGTTGTACTCACGGTTAATCACCAGCCAGAGATCAATGCCCTCGCGGCGCATCAGTTGGGGCAGGATGTTTTCCAGCCGCCACTTCAACCATTGATTCTGCAAACCGGCGCGTTGCTGCATGGGTAGAATCCTCTTGATGTCCTTTACCCCGGCCACAGGCAGCTCCTGGGTTGAGATGATACTGTTCAATAGAAACAGCAGGGCTATGACCAGCCACAAGCTATGATATTTGCTGTTTAAATTTTTCATGGACATCCCTCCTTATTTATTGGCCTGCTGCCAGGTTTTGATAAAGCTCACCGCATTATTGACCATGCGCATGGTAATTTTTTTGCCAATTTCCCTGGTGCCATCCTTGGGATTGTGGGTGGACCAGACGCCATTGCTGGAAATTTCATGGCTGGCTCCTCCCTTGCCGGTTTCCTGGGGCACTCCCTGCAAGAAACCGGCTAACATCTTTAATTGTGGATTTTTTTTGCTCAACTCGGTCAACTCTTTAACTTTGGCTGAAAAGGTGAGATCCGGTTTTTGCGCCCGTTCCATTCTTACCAGGTGGGGCTGTAGAAAAAGCATGATGGAGGTTTCGCTGATCCCCGCGTGACTGTCAATACCGCTCTTGGTTGGACTGTAGCGGTTTGCCTGAATGGGTGAACCGATGCCTATGGGTACAGCCATGGCCTTGGTGGCGTGGTTGATGCGGTGGATTACTTTTTGCTCCACTATAGTATTGCCGCCGTGGTAGTTGAAGAACATGATGCGGCGGAATCCGTACCTGATTAACAATTCCGCTGTCTCAAAAAGGACGTTTGCCATGGTTTCCGGCTTCAGGCTGAGAGTTCCGGGAAAGCCGGAGTGGTATACCGAATAACCGGACATCAAAACGGGTGCGATCAGCACACCAGTTGCAGCAGAGATGTGTTTCGCCGTGCCAACAGCTTCGTAAAAATCGGTACCAAGGGGCAGGTGGGGTCGTATTTCTCCCTTGGGCACCACACAACCACCATCATCGTGATTTGCCGTTGTCTGCTCGGCTTGGTGGTGCTGACATGCGCGTTTGGCATCGCCATTGTGTTGCCGTTCATCGGTTTCTCGCCGGATCTTCTGGCCGGCGTTTGGGTCGGCCACGATGC
>CBFDCH010000137.1:0-6561 GCA_965603235.1 uncultured bacterium
CAGCAAGTGTTATAAGTAAAAGAACCATGAAAGCTCTGAACCACCATGTTTTCCAAAAGGGCGGAATAATCTTTAATTTGAGTGAAAGGCCCTCTTCATTCCAGATACCATCATTGTTGCTGGCTTTAACGCGGAAGGTGTAATCTCCATGAGGCAAAGCAGTGTAGGTGGCATAGCGACGGTTGCCCACCAGATTCCACTCCTTTTCAAATCCCTCAATTTTATAGGCATATTGATTCTTTTCCGGCGACACATAATGAAGGGCCGCAAATTCAAAAGTAAAGACATTACTTTTATAGGACAAAGTGATTTCTTTCGTCCTGGAAATTGCTTGATTAAAAACTATATCCTTGTATCCATCACTTCCAATTGATACCGATTTATTAAAAATCTGAAAATCAGTCAACACTACGTTTGGCTTAAAAGGATTAGTCTGGATCAATTGAGGCTGGATAACATTTACTCCGTTTACCCCGCCAAAATAAATTTTTCCATCACTGCCTTTGTGATAAGCGCCCCCATTAAACTCATTGCTCTGCAAACCATCCTCAACCATATAGTTTTTAAAGATTTTCTTTCCAGAGTCGAACCTTGATAAACCCTTGTTGGTACTTATCCATAGGTCACCACCCTTATCCTCAACAATACCATAGATCACATTGTTGGGAAGCCCCTCTCTAATCGTATAGTGCGTATAAGATTTCCGGTTGCGGTTCACATGATACAAACCACTGCCATTGGATCCCACCCATAAGTTACCTTTAACATCGTCATACACGCACAAAACATTCTTCTTATCCAGGGGATTCTGGCCATTTACGGAAAGAGAAGCAAAGGACCCGGTGGCCTTGTCAAAGTAGATTAATCCCCTTCGTTGGGTACCTAACAGCAGATTCCCCTGTACTCCCTGCCGAAGTGTCTGAACCACAAGGGGCCCATCAATCTTTAATGGCCCTCCAACAGGGGAAAAACGTTCAGAAGTTTCCTTAATCACATCAAACCGAATTAAACCATTCTCAGTGGCAAGCCATAAAAATCCTCTTTTATCGGTAAGGATCTCAAAAATAACTGTAACCTCCTGTCGATGGGTAACATCCTTATTGGAAAATCTTTTAAGACAATTTCCCTTTTGCAGGTCAAACTTGTTTAAACCCCCTTCCTCAAATCCAAGCCATATTATGTTTGCCGGATCAAACGGATCTTCGCCAATACTGCGAACATTGGCGCTGCTCAACATTTTATTATTGGATCGGCTTTCGCCAAAATGGGTATAGTGATTATGCTTGACATCAACTTTATCAAGACCACCATACCCCCCTATCCAAAGATTTCCCTGCCGGTCGGAGTAAATGGCCCGAACACTCCTAAAAGACAGACTCCTGGCCCTTTGTGAATCACGGCCGTAATATTGAAACCAATTAAAATCAGTTGCCCATTTGTCAAGGCCAAATCCAGCGGTACCGAGCCACACCACACCACTGTGATCACCATAAACCGAATGGAGGTAAACAGAACTGACAGAATTGGAATTGTCTGGTTCCATCAGACATTTTTGAAACTGGCCTGTACTTTTATCCAAAATAGACACACCTTCACCGAAGGTGACAATCCAGATTTTTCCCCGGTAATCCTGGTACAATCCAGTGATGGTAACATCAGCGAATCCCTTCATGTTCCGGTCAGCGAAAAATGACTGATCAGGACTTTGAAAAAAGAGCCCTCTGCTTGTCCCACACCAGATGATCCCTTCCCTGTCTTTAAATATACGGGAAATATTTTTATTAAAGGGATCAATCTTCCCATTATTTTTCACTGAAGCCATTTGAAATACACCAGTCTGGGGATTAAAAAGCAACAAGCCGTCCCTCGTTCCTACCCAAATCTTTGCATCGGTCTCTGCATAGACAGCTTTAACATAGCCGTGTTTTAGGCCTTCTGGCTTGTTGGCCTGCGGCTTATAATGGGTGAAGGTTTCTCTAACAGGATCATAGCAATCCAGGCCGTTGGCAGTACCAATCCACAGGCAACCCGCTTGATCTTTATCAATGCATAAAACGTTATTGTTGATGAGACTGTTCTCATCATCAACGCGCTGCAAATACCACTGAAATTCCTCTTTTGCCGGATTAAACCGGTTTAATCCCCTCTGTGTGCCGACCCAAATGTATCCCAGGTTGTCTTCGCATAAGCACTGGATCGTGTTATTGCTCAGGCTCTTAATCTGCTGGATATCGTGATTGAAAACCTTAATATGATAGCCATCGTAGCGGTTCAGTCCATCCTTGGTGCCGAACCATAAAAATCCGTGACTATCCTGCAGAATCGCATACACCAATCCCTGAGAGAGCCCGTCATTTATGGTTAAATGCTGGAAACGAATGTGGTTTTCCGCTGCTTGAATAAAAATTGTCAAGAATATTATGAAACCAAAAAAAATGGCTGGAAATAAAACCGCCTTGGGTCTTTTTGTATGTTTCACCATTAACAGAATAGTATAAATTCTCAAAAAATCCTACGCTCACACACACAAATTATATATATGCCTGAAAACTAATACGGATCTACCCGCGCAAACGTTGGCGGATTCGGTTTATGGTTAATGGGGCCGAACCCTCGAAATGGTTGTTGATGTTTAAATATACATCCAGCCTCTGTTGACGTAAATCTTCGATCATTGGGATTAGACGGCCAAGTTCTTGCTCCCGATCCAATACAATTTTATCCCAGCGATTGCCTGTTGCACTCTCAATTTTTTGACGATCACTGCCCATCAGCTGGATCACGGTCAATTCCCGTATATAGTCAGAAAAGGATTGAAAAACCTCAACTATGGGAGGCATGTAATATCCCTGCATAAAAACAAAATTAAGGTTATGAAAACGGAGGGATTCAAATAGTGATTCATTCAAATAATTGGGATTTCGAATCTCAACAGCATAGGAATAACCACCGGGTAATTGGCCGAAAAATTCTCCCAACCGTTCCAAAAAATAGTTTTGTGACGGCATCTTTTTTTTATTTAAATATTCAAATTGAAACAAGAGTGGACCCAGGTTTTTCCCCAGAGGTTTAATTCTTTGCAGGAATTGTTTGAAAAGATCAGGCGAAAAAAAATGTGGATTGGCTGTTAACGGCAGATTCTTTCCCCTGGTGTAAAAATGGCTCAAAGTGATGCTATTGGGCACCTTTACTGTGAATTTGAAATCTGACGGCACCGCCTGCTGGTATTCCCTGGCCAAGGCCGGATCTGGCAGTTTTACCTTGTTTTCGCTAAACAGGGACCAGAACCACTGGTCAATCTCAACTGTATTGAAGTGCTCCGCATATTCCTTCAGATAATTGATCGATCCGGATTTGGAGTAAACCAATCCCCGCCAGGAGGGATATTTCCAGCTGCAGGAACCGATATACATGGCACCCATTTGCCTCCATTATACCGCAAATATTCCAATCCTGGAACGGCAAAACATTAAAGTTTATTTTTAATTTGTCAAACAAAAAAAAAATGGTAGAATGATGTACAGGAATTGTCATAGAAATGTCAGCATTCAAAATATTGCCCCTCCTCACATTACTTCTCTTTATATCCGCCCTGCCCGTTTTTTCCCAGGGATATCATGTCCGGTTATATACAGAAGACGATGGTCTGCCCAATCTGATGGTTAATGATATTGTCCAGGACCATACTGGCCGCCTGTGGTTTGCTACACCCACCTCCATTGCCCGCTATGACGGATTAACCTGGGAAAAATTTTCCGGTAGAGAGGGGGTTCCTGATTTCAACTATTTCCGTCTCAAAGTTGATACTTCCGGGACTGTTTGGGCAATCCATTTCCGAGCCACCAAGCCGGTGATCTATTTCAAAAACAACACCTGGCACACCCTGCCCCTGCCTCCCGGTCTTTCCTCCACAAGAGAAGACACCACCATCAGTTCAGTGGTTGTTAAAACCCTAAATAAGGAAACAGTTTTGGCCCTGGGTACCAGAAATAGGGGTGTATACGTGTGGAAACAAAATCAATGGCATCACCTGCGGCACGGGAACGGGCTGCCCGGTGATACCATCAATTCATTGGCTGTTTTAGACAACCAGTTGTATGTTGCTACAAATCTTGGCCTTGCCAGGGCCGACATGAAAAACCTGGACAAAATCGATGTTCAGCCAATGGGATTACCCACCAAAACAGTTCACGGCATAGCCCCTGATGCAAAAAAGGGATTGTGGATACTCGGTGATACCTGGCTGGGCAGATACCATAAAGGGGTATTTACAACGCTGGCCTGGAACCTCACCACCCACTTTTTTAAAATATTTCGGTTCGTATTCATGCGGCCAATTTCAGAAGATGAGATTTATTTTGGTGATCCGTATGGTATATTTCACTTTGATTCCAAGAAAGGACTGGTAGAAAAAATCGGGTTGCAGAATGGCCTAAATGAAAACGGCGCTTATTCCATCTTTCAGGACCGGGAGAAGAATTTATGGTTTGCCGGCTCACGGGGGGTATGTAAAGTATCCAACCTGCCCTTTGACAATTTTTTCACCAGAGATGGTTTACTGGCTGACGAGGTTACAGCATTACTGGAAACCAAGCCGGGTCATTTCATTATTGGTCATAATCACGGTTTCACCTATTACGACGGCCGCCGTTTCATCAAGAAGAGATTACCGGACTCCTACTATATCAAGGGTCTCCCCCCCCGGGTTATGGATCTTAAACAGGATAGTCAGAGCAACATTTGGGCTGCGGTTTCGCAGGCCGGGATTGTTGCCATTACACCAAGCGGAGAAATCACCCGTTATACAGCCGAACAGGGGTTTGGAATTCCCGGATCCACCCTTTGGATCGATAAAAATGATACTATTTTTGCCGGCGGTAATGGCGGCCTTTATAAATTGAACCAAAAAAAGCGGTTTATTCCGGTTCAAGGATCGCCAAATCCCGCCCTGGAAGTAAGAAAATTATACCAGGGGCCAGACAACCAATTGGTTGTAGCCACAAGTAATTCCGGTCTCTGGGTACCCGAACAGACTGGCTGGCAGCACTTTCCCAGCCGTGATGAGCAAACCGATAACAGTATTTTTGCCATGTACCAGGATCAGCAGCAGCGATTCTGGGTGGGCACTCTGGCCGGTCTATATATAAAGAAAAAAGACGGTATTTACAAGTACCATCAGGGCAATCTAACCATCAATCGACCCATTTATTCCATCAATGAAACACCGGACTCCTGTCTGTGGTTCGGCACCGATTATGGTGTTTTCCGCTGGGATGGCCAGCAACTCATCAACTACACCGTCCAGCATGGCCTGGCCGGTTATGAAACCAACCGGGCCGCCAACATAACCGACCATCAGGGAAATATCTGGATCGGCACCGCCCAGGGTCTCTCCCGTTTTAAAAGAAATTTTCCCTGGCAAAATATCCCTCCCCCCCTGGCAGAGCTGGCAAACTTTAAAATCTCGGGAAAACTGTTCTCTCCACATGAAAAAATTGTTCTGAAGCCATGGATGAGAAACCTGGAGATTCATTTCCATGGTCTCTCCTTTATCAATGAAAAACGCATCCTCTTTAGCAGCAAGCTGGAAGGTTTTGAATCCAATTGGTCCAGTCAATACGCCTCACCCACACGAATGGTCAACTATCAAAACCTCTCTCCCGGCACCTACAGATTTCGTTTAAAGGTAAAAAACGCTCTTGACGTTTGGAGTGAAGAGGTTGTTTCAGCTGATATTATCATTTCAAGGGCTTTTTATAACGCCTGGTGGTTTTACCTGCTGGCCATCCTTATTATTGGTTTTACCCTCAATTTCACTGTCAAATACCTGGCCAAAAGGAAATATGCCAAAACTCTGGAGCAAAAGGTAATTGACGGTTCTGCCCAGTTAAAAGCATCCGAAGAGCGCTACCGTACCCTGTTCAAGGAATCCAAGGATGCCATATTTTTCACCAAAAAGGGCGGCCAACTTCTCGATATCAATCCGGCAGGCCTTGAACTCCTGGGATTCAGATCCAAAGCCGAGATATTGGAAATCAATTTTTCCAGGGATATTTTTATGGATTTGCAGCAGCGAAAAGCACTTCTCAAAGAGTTAGGTAACCATGGGTTTGTGAAAGACTATGAATTAACCTTGAAGAAAAAAGATAATAGTCAGATTTTTGCTGAAATCACTGCCACTTCGGTTCGTACGCAGGCTGGAGACATGGTTGGGTTCCGGGGCATTGTTCGTGATGTCACCGAAAAAAAATCATTGGAAAACCAGCTGGAGCTGGCAACCAAAATGGAAGCCATCGGCACACTGGCAGGCGGTGTTGCACATGATTTAAACAATATTCTCTCTGGATTAATTAATTACCCGGAATTACTACTAATGAAAATGCCGGCAGATACTCCCCTTAAAAAATATATCCTACCCATAACAGAGACAGGAAAAAAAGCAGCCACTATTGTTCAGGATCTGGTAACTCTGGCACGGCGATCAGTGATAATTACCAAACCGCTGAATCTCAACGAGATTGTATCGGAGGCGTTGAAAGCCCCATTTTATGAAAAGGTTGT
>CBFDCH010000138.1:0-6557 GCA_965603235.1 uncultured bacterium
TGTAAGCTGATTAAGCAGGTTTCTTTTCTGTGCCAGCAGATTGTTTTTGAATACCCTGTCGTCAATCTGAATCAAAATCTCACCTTTTTTATACTGGTATCCTTCCTTAAATCTCTTTTGAGTCTCTTGCAGAACACCGGAAACCTCGGCAAAGAGATCAACCTTATCATAGGCATAGAGGTGGCCGGTCATCTGAATGGCTGCCTGAATGTTCTCATTCCGGACAATAAGTATTTTCATGGGTTTTTGCCGGGAAAGATTGGGCCGCCTGCGCATGGGTTCTTTTTGGTTACTGAGGAAGGACCCAATCAACACACCCAATACAATGATAAGACCTCCCACCAGCCACATTTTTTTATTTACTTCCATTGGTCCTCCTGAACCTCAATGCCGTATTTTACCTCATATAATAAGTAGAATATTTTATAACATAAAGCAGCGCTTTATCTTGCAAAATCCTTTAATATTAATAATATTATCATGTATTTTAAAATAAAACCTTATAAAAAAACCACTGGCAAATAAAACGGGCAAAACAGAAACGATTTAAGGGATGATACTTGGATTAAGGCTTTTGAAAGCGGGAGAGTTCGACTGTAAAATCTTTGATTTCCTGGATGACAGGCCGTAAAATTGAAGGAAAATGATTGGTGGAAAAAGTATCAATACACAGCCGCAGATACTTGTACAGATCATTGATTTCTTTATGATATTGTTCCGGATATTTCAACTTGTTGCACCTGAAATCGGAAATCGACCATTTTAAAAACTTTATTGAATTATCGAGCTGATATAGACTCTCTCTCTCTTTCACAATTATATCAACCGTGATTGCTATGGGATTCAACACATTGACACTCCCCAACCTGTTTGTTTGCATTCAAAGGATGTCTCAAATTATCCTCCTCAAATTAATTGTTATTATTTGTTACTCCAATTATCTTAATTATAACATAATTTTGTATTTTTTCAACAATTTTTTCTTGCTGACAAATTTTTAAATCTATACTAATACTATTAATAACAATCTTAATTATCGCAAGGAAAGGAGTCATGAGTATTGAAAATAAAATTGATAAGACAGAAGCAACGGAAAGAATTACCATTTCGACCTCAAACGTCTTCAATGATCAACTAAAGGAACTGGCAAACCACTACATGGAGAGCAAAACCCTTACCCTGAGGTTGATTTTAAGGGAATTCGTCACAGATTCGCAATTGATCGATAATTTTGACAACTATTATCACAATATCTATAAATTTATTAAAAAGGATGGCGTATCAACCTCCTCCATTCAAAAAACCTTTTATGCTAACAAAAGAGTGTTGGACAAATTTAAGAAACTGGTAAATAGAGTGGGAAAAGATATTCCGAAAGAATCGCTTGTGTCAGAATTTACCCGCGCTTTGATCAGTTTTTTTCACAAGAGAAAAATTACAGATCAAAGAGAAAAAGTCAAAACCATCATCAGCCACCTGCAAGAGGTGAGCAGCTTTAAAATCAAACAATATTCACTCTCAACATCGGGCCTGGTGGTCACCTTCTCCCTGAAAAAAAAATAAACCGAGAAGCTATTTTTTATCCTTTAATTTCCTTGAGGAGCTCTTCCAGTTTGGCTGCCGATAATTGGCCCAGGCGTGAGCAGATACCTTTGGGCGATTTTTTGGGCCGGATTTCAGAACAATGGAGCGGAGCCTCTGTCTGCCACCATTGCCAGAATGTTTTTGTGGTCCTGGAACAGATTTTTTTAGCGGCTTTGCGTTCTAACTTTAATTGACCGCAGGCAAAGCCGATGGCCATGGCTCCACCAGTTAAAAATCCGCACAAGTCTCTCTGCCCCATACCGCCGCCAAATCCGCCAGCTGCCCACATCATTGTTTCCGGCATTTTTAGATGTCGCAAGCCCACCATTAAAATGGACTCCGCACAGGAGTATCCCTGGCCAAAAAAATTAGCCATATCCTGAGCCAGAGCGGAATCTCCAATCAGCTCCTTATCTTTGGCAGAAATTTTGTCAGGCAATAATCCTTTTTTCTGCTGCTTCCGGCCAGTTGCGGCCAGGGGGAAAAGCAGCTGTGATCCCAGGAACAGAGAAGATCCCAACACCAAGAATTGACGCCGTTGCATGCAGCATTTGTTCTGATCTTGCATTTTTCACCTCGATTTTTTTGCTTCTATTCGATTATTTATCATCTGCAGTATAAATTCAATAGATGACTGAATATTTGAAATTTTTTTACTTTTCTTTTATATAAGGTATAGGAGGCATTATGAGAAAACTTTTTCTACTCAATGTTTTTCTGTTATTAATTGCAGTATCAGTATTTGCAGACCTAAAATTGTTGCAACCCAGAACCCGAGACACACTAAAGAGGGGAACACTCTACGAGATTCGCTGGAAAGCTCCGGTTTCACAGGGGGAACAATTGGTAACCATTCTGATCGAGACTGCAGACAGTACAAAGCACTGGCTGGTCGATAACAGTCGTAAAAAAAAGAACCAGGTTTTTTATTGGACCGTAGGCCAGATCCAGGATGGAACCATATTACCGGCCGGACAATACAAGCTCTCTTTGGAAGCCGGTGATGATGAAATTACCAGCGGTGAATTTACCATAAAGTTTTCACCGGGAAAAAAGATTCCAGAGCTGGCATCATTGCGGAACAAAATCTTTATTATTCCTCTCCTGCCGCCGCCGCCACATTGTCCAGAATGCCTTCACCTTGACCTGCGTGAAATAAAAATGGTTTTTGGTACTCCAGAGGACCTGCTGCAACTGATGTTATTTAAAAACGACCAATTGGTCGCCCCTCTGGGCCAATTGGGCCAGGGCCAGAACCTGCCCGATTTTGTCAGTGTAAAACCAATACCTTCTTCCCTGCCCCTGCTCAACAAAATAAAAGGGACAAACATGGAAATTTTGTTGCTGAACCACAAAAAAGAGATCATTCACACACAACAGGTGCAATTAAAACTGACCAAAGCCCGGCCCACCGAAAAGAAGGTTAAGAATAAAAAACACGATATGCGAAAATAAGCTTTCTAAAAAACACTTTTCCTTAACGGACCACACTGATCGGATTGAATAACACCCCATCAGCCAGGCATCCAAAAACTTGTGATTTTTCATGAAATGACTATAATTGAAGCATGAAAGGAATATGCTTATATCACAAATATCTGGTCCTCCTGCTGATCCTGACCGACATGATGGTTTGTACCCCTGCAAAATCCACGCCTGAGGCTGACATACCCCAGGTAACGGTCAGCATACTACCACAGCAATATTTTGTGACAAGGATTGCTCAGAAAACGGTCAGGATCAATGTAATGATCCCGCCGGGCCATAATCCACACACCTATGAACCCACGCCACAACAGATGAAAGCCCTTGGTAACAGCAAAATTTACTTCCGCATCGGCCACATACCCTTTGAAAAAGCCTGGATGGACCGTCTGAAAGCTGCCAATCCGACAATGGTAATAGCCGACACCTCGATTGGCGTCAATCTAATCGAAGAAGAACACCACCATCATGAGGAGGGGCACCACCACAGTGGTGTTGATCCTCATATTTGGCTGTCACCCAGGGCTGTAAAAATCCAGTTGAATCATATTTTAAGCGGGCTTTGCCGGCTTAATCCCCAAAAGAAGGAAATATACCAGCGTAATTTCCAAGAATTTATTACAGAAATCGATCGATTGGACAATACAATCAATTCCCTGTTTAAAGGAGTCTCCCCAAGAAAAATATTGGCTTACCATCCGGCATGGGGATATCTGGCCAGAGATTATCAACTGGACCAGATCGCCATTGAGGCAGAAGGGAAGGATCCAAATCCGGCTCAATTAAAGGAATTGATCGAGACTGCCAGAAGAGACAACATCCGCGTAATAATCGTGCAAAAACAATTTGACGTTCACAATGCTGAAACCATTGCCAGGGAAATCAATGGCCAGGTAATCTCCCTGGATCCTTTGGCCCTTGACTGGCTGAATAACATAAAAACCATCACCCAGACTCTGGCTGCCAGTTTGAAAAAATGAACAAAAATAAAATACTTGAATTACAGAATGTTAAAGCCGGATATAACAGTGATATAGTCTTAAGAGAAGTTAACCTTAACGTGTATCACAATGATTTCATCGGCGTTATCGGCAGTAACGGCAGCGGCAAAACCACGTTATTGAAAGTGATCCTGGGCCTGTTACCACCTCTGTCCGGAACAATCACTTTTAACTTTAAGAGTAAAAATCCCCGCCGGCATATCGGCTATTTGCCGCAGATCAGCCACTTTGACAACAAATTCCCGATCACGGTTGGCGATGTAATCTTATCCGGCTTGATTGGCAGGCGTAAAATATTTCAATCTTTTTCGCAAAAAGAGAAGGATAAGATGTGTGCTGTACTGGATTGGCTAGGCCTGCAGGGCGTATCAACCAAACCGATTGGCGAGCTATCCGGCGGTCAACAGCAAAAGGTTTTGCTGGGCCGGGCACTGATTTCCGATCCCGAACTCCTGCTGCTGGATGAACCCAGTACCTTCATGGATAAATCGTCCGAAAAAAGTTTTTATGAATTACTGGTGGAACTCAACAAAAAAATGCCGATCATTCTTGTCTCCCATGATCTGGGCATGATCTCCTCACACGTAAAATCGATTGCCTGTGTCAACCAATCGATCTATTACCATGAATCCAATGAAATCAACCAGGAATTGATTGACAATTACAATTGTCCAATTGACCTGATTACCCACGGCCATCTTCCCCACCGGGTATTAAAAACCCACAGATGTGAGGATCACGACTGTCCCAAACAACCGAAAAAGCCATGTTAGATTTATTTGCTTACCAGTTTTTTATCAACGCGCTGCTGGCTGCCATACTGGTTTCCATCACCTGCGGTATTATAGGCACCTATATTGTGAGCCGAAAGATTGTTTTCATCAGCGGAGGAATCAGCCATGCCTCGTTTGGCGGTGTTGGTATTGCCTACTACCTGGGTGTCAATCCCTTGCTGGGAGCTGCTCTCTTTTCAGTGATCGCTGCCATTGGCATTGAGCGACTCAGCGACCGTTCCATATTGAGGAGAGACACTTTGATTGGTATGACCTGGTCATTCGGTATGGCCCTGGGGATTCTCTTCATCTATCTCACCCCCGGATATAGCGCCAATTTAATGACATTCCTCTTTGGCAATATATTGACCGTGGCCGCAATGGATCTTTATATGATGGCCTTACTCGCGCTCCTTACATCAATCTTCTTCATCCTGTTTTTCAGAGAAATCCTTGCGGTCTCATTTGACGAGGAGTATGCGCGTGCCCAGGGTATTCCCATTTTTTTGTTTAACAGCGTATTGATTGCGCTGGTGGCCTTGACCATCGTGGTGTGCATCCGTGTTGTGGGAATCATTCTGGTGATTTCACTCCTGACCATTCCCCAGGCCACTGCCAGCCTGACCAGCAAAAAGTTTAAAAACATTATTTTTTTATCCATCATGTGGGGTTTTATCTCATCCATATCCGGCTTGTTCCTCTCCTACTTTTTCCGCATACCATCAGGAGCCACCATCATCCTGTTTGCCATTTTCCTCTTTTTTATCGTAAAGCTGATTCAAACCATATCAACAAGACTCAAGGTAAAAAAAGGCCTCAAAACTCCATAATTACTCAGGCCGGCCCTTTTCATTTTTTCAATATTTGTGCAATCGTCTCCAGTATACAGTCCATATCTTTGGTATTGTATCTCTGATCAACAGGAAGAGCCAGCAAAAAATCGACCATGCCAAATGCCACACTATCAGGCGCAGCATAATGTTTTACTTCTTCCCAGTAAGTGGGCAAAAATATTTTGTTCTCAACCATGTCCGAGGAGCCCCGGCGGCCGTCATCTTCATCCATGTGTTTCTCCTTCTGTTTTATTCCTTTATTGAAAATAACTAAAGGATACACCAAAGGTCCATGAACTGAATCGATTAAGATATCTATCTGATTGTCTTTTTTAAAATATCGATGTAAATGGTTAAAATTTTCCAGGCGGATTGAACGAATCCGATCATAATCGATTGACTGCAAAAGACGTCGAGTCAATTTAGACATTCCCCTCAGGGGGATATTCCTCAACTCATTTTCATTTTTTTTAAAATCCAGATATCCATATTCCGCACCTTTTTCCACCCTTTTTAGGAGGTGGTGAAAGCGATGGTGTGAGAAATCCTCTTCAAGTCCTTCCGGGAGAGGTAGATTTGCCGATAAATAGCCCCCATCAGGCACACCAAAAAATTTCCGGGGGGAATAGAACGTATCGATACCCGGCTTAGGTTGATCAAAAAAAGCCTGGCTATTGTCAACAATAATATTGTCATATTTTTTGCCCATATCGCGAACCAGGGCATTTTTAATGCCAAAGTAATTAATAACCAGCAATGCTTCATTGGCAGCAAAAGATTCCTTTAGAATGGGATTGAGATTACGATCGATTTCATAAAAATCAAATTCAATTCCCAGTTTTTTCAGGGGATGAAGAAGTGCATTGCATATATATACAGGT